>DATLGO010000101.1 GCA_035540375.1 Candidatus Thermoplasmatota archaeon | reverse complement strand
GGCGGATGGGGGCGGGGGCGGAAAGGCTCGTCGGCCCCCGAGCGACGGGACATGGAAACGCTGATATGATCAGCAACGTCTACGGGTTCGATGCGACACGTTCTCGTGCTTGCGGTTCTGGGCCTGGTTGTCGCGATCGCCCCCCCCGTAGCGGCTGACGAGACGCTGAGCTGCGGGGAGCCCACGAATCCGTGCGTGGACGTCAATCCCTGGGTGGAGTACGTTCTCATGCAGGAATGGGATCAGTTCGTGAAGCCTGCGTGGACCCTCGTGGATGAGTACCACGACGCGTGCGCGGCGGCAGGCTGTCGTCTCGGGATTCTGCTCGGGGTCAAACAGGTCCCGCGATACGACACGGGCGGCCCGATGTGTGACGAACTGGAGTGCCGTGTTGCGGTCGATGGCATCGGCTGGCTTACGGGCGGAGCCTCACCTTTTACCATCCAGTGCGATCCAGGGAGCATGCGGGCCGGCGTGACAACGGAAATGTGCACCCGCGCGCAGACCGGCCCGAGGACCTACCACATCATTGTGGTGGGGCCTGGCACGTGTGGCCCAGTCACGTATCACCAAGACGTCATCGTCAGTTTCCTTGCCACGGGGGAGACGATCGTCGGTCGGGCGAGCGCGACGGTGAGCGTGTGCAACCCCGGGTGAATACGCTCGTTTGGGCACTTGCCATCCTCTCCGCGTCGGGATTGCCCGCCGTCGAGGGATCCGTCACAGTCGATCACTTCTCCGGCGGAGTTGCCGAACTCGAGCGGATCCGGGTTCACTCCCGAATGGTCGAGCACTCCTTCACCATCGTCCCCGTGGCGGGCGCCCAGGAGGTCGGGATCGCCTTCCTCACGTTCCAAGTACAAGAACTCGGCGGGGTCCCGACGCTCGTCCACCCTGACGGCGCATCTTTCCTGGTCGAACTGAATCACGGGTCGCTGATCGACGGCGGAATCGATCTCGCTGGTGGGGAAGGCGGGATCAATCGTCGAGTGAAGTTGGTCGAGAGGGAGTATTTCTCATTTTGGCTCTCGTGGTCGATGTGGGCTGACCAGCCTCGCTGGTGGGATCTCGTCCACGTTTTGGCGCTTCACAACGCGGAATTAGTGGATCGTGATCGGGTCGTAACACCCGCATCGGCAGTGCACAATCTCTGGAGCGCCAACTCGACGAGCGTACACTTCCTGAATCCGACTCAATTCGCTAAGCCCGCGGCTCAATTGCATCTAGCGAGCGCGGCGGACTGTTGCGGCAAGGCTATTGTCATCGGTGGCGAGCAGAATCTAACGGCGGTTCGGGGAATCTATGGGCGATTCTCGGATGTCACGACCGGTGTGGCTATCCGCGGCGTCGAGGGCAACGGCGACGATCGCTCCGTCGCATGTCCCCTTTATTGGTCCCCATACCTGAGGCCATGTCAGGAATCGGCCACCGACTGGTCGCCCGAAGTTTTTGTGGGTCGATCGGGTGATTACCGTCTCTGGAATTATGCCTCGGTGACATCCGCGAAGTTGACGCAACTCCACGCCTTCTGGGTCGACGCCCCGCTCCCGCCCGGCGTCACGGTCCCGCCGTGACGCGCGCCGCCGCGCGCGCCGCGCGGTCGGCCTCCGCGTTCGCCTCGCGGGCGACGCGCGCGACGGCGACGCGCACGCCGCGCGCGGCGAGGCGCGCGAGCGCCTGCCGGCATCGGGCGCGGATCTCGCCCGCTTCGCCCGAAATTTCGGGCCGGCGCGCGGCGAGGCCCTTCGCGACGAGCGCGCTGTCCGTCTGGAGCGCGAGTTCGCCGGGCGGCGCTTCGGCCTCGGCCCACAGGAGGGCGCGCTCAATCGCGATCCATTCCGCAAGATGGCTCGCGACGCCCGCGAGCGCGCCGCTTTCGACGAGCCTTCCTTCCGGGCGATCGACCACGAAGGCCCACCCGCCGAGGCCGTCGGGGCCGACGTAGCCGTCGGTCGCGATTCTCACGACCGTTCGGGCGTCCTCCGCGGGACGCGCGGAAGCGGCTTCTTCGGCGGAGCCGTCTTCGGGAGGTGCGGCGCGAAGACGGGCGCGCGCTTCCAGCCCGGAACCGGCGGCACGTGGCCCTCCCGCGGCGCGAACGGCGAGGGCTCCTCGAGAGTCATGCGGTGGATGTAGCGCGGGCAGTTCGGGAAGACGCGGTCGACGGCCACCCTCACGATGAGTTGCGCGCCCTCGAACTCGCTCATGAGGGGGTCTTCGTTCGAGAGCGTCGCGCGACCGTGCACGCGGAGCCTCCCGGGGTCGGCGAAGTCGATGAAGAGCATCGCGACCTCGGGATTGACGAGGACATTCCCGAGGGTGCGGAACATGCCATTGCCGTCGTAGCTCGGGAACACGACGGTCTTTGCGTCGAGCGATCGCACGAAGCCGGGAAGCCCCCCTTTATAGGACACATCGGGTCGGCCGTCCGCGTCGGCGGTCGCGAGGAAGAAGAAGGCGCAGGACTCGATGAAGCCCGCGTCGTCCTCCGAGAGGTCGTCGTGGAAGGTGACCTCCTCGAGGCGGTCCGCGATCCTGCGGCTGTCGAAGTGATCCTGCAGCGCCCGCGCGCCCTCGTGGTAGAGCTTGGAGGATGCCGCGTCGCCGTGTCCGTGGTCGTCCATGGTTTCCTGTAGAGGGGATGGGCTGGGGGTTGCTTAGACTCGACGATCACTTCGCGACCGTGTCCACGAAGCCCGTTTCGCCGAGCTTGTTCTTGAGGCGCGTGATGATCTCGACCGGAGAGGGGTCCTTTCCGCGAAGGACCGCGAGGTAGCCGCTCACCATGTCGCCGACGTACGTCGCCGTGAGCATCGCGGTCACGAAGCCCTTGCCCTTCGCCTGGATCTGCACGAGGCGCCCCCCGCGCTCCTGGATGAGGTGGCCCGTGAAGTCGTAGCGTTCCTTGATCTGCGGGTGCTCCTGCTCGCGGCGCAGGAAGATCGCGGTGAATCGATCGAGGTCGTCGTCGCCCGCCCAGCCCACGAGTTCATTGTGGTTCATCTCGGGCATCGCGCCCCAGAAACCGAGGATCTTCGAGTTCTCGTTCAGCTCGTTCGCGAAGCGGCGCGCCGCGGGGACGAGCTCATCGGCGCCGTAGACGATCGGCACCGAGTCCTGGAGCGCGAGCGCGATGCGCTTCGCTTCGTTGCGCGCGGTGCCCGCCTCGGGCGCGAGGTCCGCGGCGAGGGCGCGCAGATCCGGGAGCGCCTCGGTGAGGGCGGCGCGGGCCTTGATCACGCCGTAGGCTTCGAGGACAAGCGCGCTCGTCGCGAGGAGGATCGGGAGCGCGGCGCGGGGCTGATGGCCGCCTTCAATGCGCACGAAGGGCGCGCCGTGCTTCTTCGCGAGAGCTTCGAGCTTATTGCCCGTCGCGATGGCGGCGACCATCGCGCCGCGGCGGTGCGCCTCGGCGAAGGCGGCGAGCGTCTCCTCGGTGTTGCCCGAGTACGAGATGGCGAGGACGAGCGTGTCGGCGTCGACGTAGGCGGGAAGCGCGTACGTGCGGACGACCTCGACCGGCGCCGTGCCTTCGAGCGCGGCCCACGCGGCGAGGTAGTCGCCGCCCATGGCGGAGCCGCCCATGCCCACGATCACGACGCGGCGCACCTTGCGCGCGGGGCGGATGGCCTTGCCGTCGAACGCCGCGAGCGCGCGCTCGAGCATCTCGGGCGAGCCGTGGATGGTGCCCAGCATGTTCGACGCGTCGACGGCGCGGATCTTGTCCTCGGGCAGGTCCAGCATGGCTCTCGCAGGCGGGAACGAGGGAAGTGGTGGATAAGCATTGCCGGTAGGGGCTCTGGAGGCGCGCTCCTCCCGTCCGGGCGAGGGGACCAAACGTTGATGGGACAACGACCGCGTGGCCGGCGCGTGCCGGGCCGCCTCACGATCGGGCTCTACAATTCGTACGACCCCCGGCGGCTCACGGAGGCGCACCGCCGCGCCCTCGCGCGCGCCGCGCCGCTCGCGCTCGCCTTCGACGCGAACCTCGTCGCGTTCGGCTTCCCGTGGGACGCCGCCGCGGGCGACCTCTCGACGGGCCGCGGCGGCGCGAAGGGCGGGCCGCTTGAACTCTCGACGCCGCTCGACATCGCGCGCTTCGTCGCCTCGACGACGAGCGTCGGCGAAGGCGGCGACTATTTCGTCCGCCTCGCGGAGGATGGGCGGTTCCAGACGTTCGACCTCCCGAGGAAGGGCTTCCCGCCCCAGCTCGGCGAGGTCGTGCTCACGACGGAGCACGCGACGGGCCCGAAGTCGACGACGCCGCGCGACGTCGCGGCCGCGCTCGTGGCGGGGCGCAGCCAGCTTCTCGTCTTCGGGCTCGGCCCGCACGGCGTCCCCAAGGACGTGCACGCGATGGCCGCCCGCGAGCTGGACGTGACGGGCCGCAACCTCAGCTTCGAGACGGCGACCGCGCTCGGCGCCGTCGTCGCGGCCATCGACGCGCACCGCGACGCGATGTCAAGGTAGGTGGTCGTAACGGTCGTCCAAGAAATCAGCGAGGGGTCCGGGCGTCGCGACGCCGTTCGAACCTCCGCCGATGGGCATTCCGCCTGCCGCGAGCGCAACCATCAGGACGAGGTCGTCCCCGGAGGCGTTCGTGCACGCTTCGCCGCCGGATGAACTTCCTTCGCAAGATTCGCGCGTCCACGTGTGGCGCCCCGCGGCCACGTTCGCTGCGGTGCCGTCCGCGGCCGTCCCCGTTCCGTCGAGGCCGGCCGATCCCATGACGCCTTCGTAACACGCGTGGGTCGTGTGGCGTGAGGTCGACGACCAGGCGTCACGGCTTTCGAAGGCGGATTGGCCATGAGAACCGCAGCGGTCCTTCGTGATGGCGGCCCTCGCGGGGCTTTCCACGATGATGCCGGACGAGCAGGACGATCCGACTTCCTGGCTCCCTTCGTTTCCGGTGGTGACGCGTCCATCCTCGTCGCGACTCTGGTCGGATGAGGTTTGCCGGTTGTCGTAGGATTCGCATTTCGACGTCGCGACGGTGACGGGGCCCGTGATTCCACTTTCAGCGTGGGCGCCCTGCGTGGTTTGGGCTCGGCTCTCGTACGTCCCTTCCGAACGGTAGGTGTACGGGCAGGGGGGTCGTGGCCATCCGCAATCGCGCCGCGACGCGTTGTACTCGTATTGGTCATTCCCGGCTTCGCGCGACGCTTCCTTGGAACCGAGGTCGGCCGACGCCGTTTCCTCGCCTGCCGTGAAGGTCAGGCCCGCGTCGGAATCCGTCGATTCGCACGTCTGCCCGTATGTGCTGTCGATATTCGTCCACGCGCGACTGTCATCCTCGCCCGAGTCTCTCTCGAACGAATATGATTCGCTGCACGAAGTCCGCTCCTCGTCAATCCGGATTTCGAGCGCGACTCCCGCGCTCGTCGGTGAGAGGAGGACGAGCGCTGCGACGGCTGCGACGAACGGGAGGGATCTTGTCATGGGATGACGGCCATGAGGTCAACGGTGATGACTTAAGGCTTCCGAGGGTCTGCCGGGTTCGCGGCGAGCCGCTCAGGGCAGAACCACATTGACATCGCGGCTCTCGTGGACCATCAGCGTGTCGATGATCCAAATCACGTTGATCCCGTATGACGTTCTTGCGTCGGGGTCATCGCAGCGAGAGCATGATCGGACGATCTCCGCCCACGCGCCCACCGTCGTCTCGTCCTCCGGGACCTCGACGGCGTGGCCTGCCCGGAGGCGGCAGGTCGATTCTCGCGTCTGGGTGTCCCAGGTTTCCCCGGCCTGCCCGCCCACGTGGTCGTTGCGATACGAGCCCGCGGAATGCTCGCGTCGCTCGCGGCATTGTTCCACCTCGCGATGCGCAAGCCCTGGAATCATGACGCCGGTCGAGCACGTAGCGTCCTCGTCGCCCCACGAGGCATTCATGACAAAGTCTTCCCGCGGAGGTCTTCGTTCGTAGGACTCCAACTCGCCTGTGTAGCGGTTGGAGGTGGCCTGGCACCAAGAGGTCAAAACGGAAGCGTCGCCCGCGGCGCTCTCCAGGAAGAGGCCTTCATGGCTCTCGCGGGTCGTGGCGTTGTGGGAATCCTTGGAGCGGATATCGTAGCACGTCGACTCGGGGCCTTCGCACGGCTTGGATTTCTCGTGGATCTCGGTCGTCGAGTTCCGACTGTGGCTCGTGGATCGCTCGCCCTTGGATGCGCTCACGAGCCTTGTCTCGTCTTGGGTGATGTCCACGCGAACGTCGTCGCGGCGCGCGCTGCACTGCGTTTCGACGTCGAGCTCACTGCCCGAGGAAGACCTGCCGTCCCGGGAGTCGTTCCACGAATTCCCGTTCGAGGTCGATGTGCAGGATTCCGACTTTTCGTCGCGCCTCACGTCCACGTCGAACGTCGCCGCAGTGGATGCGGGCAAGGCCGCGAGGAACAGGACAAGGATGGCGAGGGCGCGCATGGGAGATCATCCCTGCAGGCCGTTCCCCGGGATTATCGTTTCCTCACGTGAGCATGTTGTCACCACGGGTTGCACGATCGCGCGGATCGCCTGCCGGGTGTGGCAGAGCGGTTGCCGATCGCCTGCCTCGCCCTCCGCGCTCGTGGGCGTCATGCCGGCTTTCGCTCGGGCGCGGCGGCAGCGGCGCCGACTTCAGTTCCCTCAGAGCAGCTCAGCGAGCATCCTCTCGGCGGCCTCGCGCTTGATCTTGATGTCGCGTTGGAGGGCGGGCGCCTCGAAGCGCGAGAGCGCGGGGTCCTGCTCCTCGTACGTGGGCTTGCCCTCGGCCTTGTAGAAGACCCCGATCGGGACCTTGCCGTGGGGGTCGCGCGTCGGCCACTCGGAGGCGCGGTCCGCCGCGGCGCCGAAGTCGGCCGGGTTGTGCCCGGATTCCTCGAGCTTGTAGACGCGCTCGCGGAACCAGTCGTACGTGTTGAGCTTGTTGTACGTGACGCACGGGCTCTGCACGTCGACGAGCGAGAAGCCCTTGTGCTCGATGCCCTGCTGGATGATGTCCGCGAGGTGCTTCGCGTCGCCCGAGAACGCTCGCGCGACGAACGTCGCGCCCGCGAAGAGCGCGAGGCCGAGCGGGTTCACGGGGTTCTCGATGTTGCCCGTGGGCGTCGATTTCGAGTTCATGCCGACGAGCGACGTGGGCGAGGTCTGGCCCGTCGTGAGGCCGTAGATCTCGTTGTTCATGACCACGTACGTCACGTCGAGGTTGCGGCGCATCGCGTGGATCATGTGCCCGATGCCGATGCCGTAGCCGTCGCCGTCGCCGCCCGTGATCACGACCTTGAGATTCGGGTTCGCGAGCTTGACGCCGGTCGCGACCGGGATCGAGCGGCCGTGGAGCGTGTGCATGCCGTACGCCTTGAGGAAGTGCGGCAGGTTCGACGAGCAGCCGATGCCCGAGACGACGACGAGGTCCTTCGGGTCGGTGCCGGTCGTCGCGCACGCGCGCGTCACGCCCGTGAGCACGGCGTAGTCGCCGCATCCGGGGCACCAGGTGGGCTTCGTGTCGACCTTGTAGGCGGTGACGGGAATCGGATTGATCGCGGCCATCAGTGCATCCCTCCCTTGACGGGGATCTTCTCGTGCGCGACGATCTCCTTGACCTTCGCGACGATGTTCTCGGGCCAGAACGGCTCGCCGTCGTACTTGCGGAGCGACGCGTGGGCGACGATGCCCGTCTCGGTGCGCAGGAGCCGCTCGAACTGGCCCGTGAAGTTGCCTTCGCAGACGAGGATGTGGCGCGCCTTCGAGAGGATCGCCGTGACTTCCTTCGTCTGGAAAGGCCAGACGTTCTTGACTTCGAGGGCGTTCACGTGGATGCCCTCCGCGGCGAGCGTCGCCATCGCCTCGCGCGCCGCGCCCTGGGTCGAGCCCCAGGTGACGAGCGTGACGGGCGCGTCCTTCGGGCCCAAGAGCTCCGGCTTGTCGAAGTCGGCAAGCGCGCCCTCGAGCTTGCGGCCGCGCTTGTCCATCTGCTTGATGCGGACCTCGATCGCGTCCGCGAGGCCGGCGCGCACGTCCGAGACGAGCGTGCCGTCCTCGTCGTGCTCGTCCGAGCCCGCGATGTGCTCCGCGCCGGCCATGCCCGGGATCGCGCGGGGCGAGACGCCGTTCTCCGTGAGTTCGTAGCGGAGGTAGGGCGTCGGGACCGAGCCGTTCGTGATGAGCGCGCCGCGGTCGATCGCGACCGACTCGAGGTCGAGGCCGTCGACCGTCTCGAAGTGCTCCGAGAGGAGGAGGTCCGAGAGGACGAAGACGGGCGTCTGCCAGCGCTCGGCGAGGTTGAAGGCCTCGGCGGTCGCGTGGAACGCCTCCTCGACGTTGCGGGGCGCGAGGATGATGCGGGGCCAGTCGCCCTGGCCCGCGCCCATGATGAGGTTGAGGTCGCCCTGCTCGGTCTTCGTGGGAAGGCCGGTCGAGGGGCCCGAGCGCTGCGAGTTCACGACGACGATCGGCGTCTCCGTGATGCCCGCGAAGCCCGTGGCCTCGACCATGAGCGAGAAGCCGCCGCCCGACGTGCCGCACATCGACCGCGCGCCCGCGTAGGCCGCGCCGATCGTCATGTTGATGACCGCGATCTCGTCCTCGGCCTGCTTCACGACCATCCCGTTGTCGGGGCCGTGGTCCGCGAGGAAGTGGCCGATCGACGACGCGGGCGTCATCGGGTAGAAGGCGTAGAACTTGCAGCCCGCGGCGAGCGCGCCGAGCGCGATCGCCTGGTTGCCGGTCATGAAGAGGCGGCGCTTGTCGCTCCACCCGAGGACGTAGTCGAGGCGACCCCAGTGTTCCTTGGCGTAGTCCCAGCCGGCCTGAGCGGCCTCGAGGTTCTGGGAGATGATCTCCTGCTTCTTGTGGCCGAACTGGTCCTCGATGACGCTCTTGAACTTCGCGATGGGCGCGGCGATGAACTGCATCGCGGCGCCGAGCATCACGGTGTTCGCCATGATCGGGTTCTTCGAGTACTTCGCCGCGATTTCGAGCGCGGGCATCGGGAAGGCGCGCACGCCCTTCGGAAGCTTCGTCTCGTCCGCCTTGACCTTCTTCGGGTCGAAGATGACGCCGCCGCCGGACTCGATCGAGCCGACGTGGGCGTCGTAGGTCTGCTGGTTGAGGGCAATGAGGATGCCGACGTTCTGGCCGACGGAAAGCACGCGATCGGCGCCCGCGCGGATCTGGAACCACACGTGGCCCCCGCGGATGACCGACTGGTAGCTGTTGTACGCGTACACGTGCAGGCCGGAGCGGGCGCACGTCTTGCCGAAGATCTCACCGGTCGACGCGACGCCGTCGCCGGCTGCGCCGCCGATGCGGATGGAGACTTCCTTGCGGGACAAAGTGGAACCTCCGAGAGGCTGGAAAGGGGGCTTTTCCGAACCGGGAACCCGGCCCCACCCTTCATATAACTTTGCCACCCGGGGTCCCCTTCCGACAGGCGGCCGGCCGGCATCGACGACCCGGCGCAAACGTCCTTGTCGGCGGGGACCCGAGCCCCCCGCATGAAGCGCAGCAAGGTCGACCTCCCCCTCGCCGAGCGGACGGGCTACCGCACGCCCTACGTTGCGGGGGGGTCCGGCGGAACGCTGCCCCCCGAGGCCATGCGGGAGCGCGAAGGCGACCCCATCCATTTCGCGGGTTTCGGGGCCGCGGCGCTCGCGTCCGCGTTGCCCGTCGAGGCCTTCCCGCTCACGACAGGCGAGATCCTCGCCCGCTGGGGCGTCGCCCGGCTCGCCTCCCCCGGCGACACGTTCCTCGCCTTCGCCTGGTTCCTGATGCGCATGCCCGACGAGCGGTGGCCCACCAAACGGGCATTCCTCGACGCGTTCCTCCTGGCGTTCCCCGCGATGGCGCCCCGCGTCCCCACGGAAGGGGGTCCGGCATGACCGCGAAGGACGCGCAGGGATTCCCGCTCGAGGCGGCCCCCCTCCCCTGGGGCGACGATGCGGGGGTCGAGGCGATCGCGATCATGTTGCAGGATCTCGAGTTCCCGCGCACGCTCGCGAGCCTCCGCGCGCAGGCGGGGCATTGGCGCGTGCCGGTGCCGGGGGACGCCGCAATCCCGCTCGATGAGGTCCTGAAGCGGCTCCCCGACAAGCTCTACAGGGACTCGAACGACGTCGCCGTCACGGCCGCGAAGAAGCTCCCCGTCCTGAGGTATCCCCACAACGCGCTCGCGGATTAGGTCCAGCAGTCCGCCGCGAGGCCGGCGAGGCTCACGGCCGCGTGGGGGAAGAGCGCGGAGCGGGGCTCGCCGAGGGGGACGACGCGCGCGCGGAACGACCCGAGGTCGGCCCACGGATAGGGGGCCCCGGGCGCGCCCCAGGTGCGCGAAAGGACGAACGCCGAGTAGTCGAGGCCCGCGGCGCCGAGGAGCGCCCGGCGGTTCCCGGCGAGGTCGGACACCGCCGCGTAGGCGAGCTCGCCGAGGGCGACGAGCGTCGTGGGACGCAGCGCCCGGAGGACGCGCGCGAGCTCGGCGAGGCCGGCCTCGTACGCTCGCGGAAGCTCCACGGGGAGCGCGCGCGGCAGCGGCGCGGGCCGACGGTCCGCGCTCGTGAAAGCGTATGGGCAAACGTCAAGCACCTGGGCCGTCGCGAAGAACGGCTCCCACGGCGCCGCAACGCGGGCGCGCACGTCGGTGAGCACGGACCAGAAGCGCTGCGCCGAGACGTCCAGGGTGTCGCCCGACACCTTCGAGAGGTCGAGCACGTCGCGCGCCACGCGCGCGTCGACGAGCGGGAGCCCGGTGGACTCGGCGGCGCGCAGGCCCGGCGTTCCCGCGAGGAACACGACCCCTCCGGGGGACGCGCGCGCGCCGTAGCGGACGAGGAACTCCTCGACGACCGCCTCGTTGGCGGCGGCCGGGCTCCACGCGACGAGGCCGTTTGTGCGCGCCTCCTCGACGACGTCCTCGGGGACGCTCGCGACGCGGCGGAAATGCTCCGCCAGCGTGGACAGTGGTCCGCTCACGCGCCCCTCAACGTCTCTAGAGGTTTTGTACTCTCTCGCTACTTCATATCGTCCGAGCATCGCCCTGTGCGGCCGATGGAACGAGTGCGCCGCGTGACGCGCGCGGCCCCGCGTCCGTGACCCTTCAACCTCGCCCTGGAACAAACGCCGGAGCAGCGCACGCCCGCGGCGCGGCGCGCGCGACGACTGCGATCGCGCGACGCGGCCGTGGTATCAAGGGCGCCTCGTGACATCGGGGCTCGGGTGTCGGGACCGGGTGCGGGACCGCAGCCGGTGATCGCGCCCGGGTTTCACAATTTCACTGTCGCGAGAGGCAGCCCTGAGGGCCCCCGCACCGCACGCGAAGGGCGCGCGTAAGGTAGGTAACGTGGTTCGAGAATCAAACGCGGGTCTGGATGGGGGTCCAGGGGGCGGCAGCCCCCTGGCGCTGGGGGAGGAGTCCAGAGGAGGGGCGCGCGAAGCGCCCCTCCTCTGGCACGGAGTGGCGCGCGCCGAAGGTCCCGCCGCAGCGGGACCTTCGGTGTGAAACGCGCGCCACGGAGTGCACCGCTGTAAGGCCCCGAACTTCACTGCCCCTTGAAGCTCGGCTGGCGCTTCTCCGTGAACGCCTTGATGCCTTCGCGCAGATCCTCGCTCGTCATGACCTCGCCCATCTCCTTCTCGCTCGCGGCGAGGGCGACGTCGATCGTCTCCCCCATGCCCGCGTTGATCGCGCGCTTCGCGGCGGCGACCGCGACCGGGCTCGACTTGACGCTGATGCGCTTCGCGATGTCCATCGCGGCGCGCAGCTCGTCGCCGTCCGGGACGACCTTGTTGAGGATGCCGAGTGTCTTCGCCTCCTGGGCGTTCACGAGCTGGCCGGTGAAGATGAGCTCCTTCGCGCGGCCCACGCCGATGAGGCGCGGAAGGCGCGCGATGCCGCCCCAGGCGGGGATGAGGCCGAGGCTCACTTCGGGGAGGCCGAAGCGCGCGCGGTCGGAGGAGATGCGGACGTCGCATGCGAGCGCGAGCTCAAGGCCGCCGCCGAGCGTCAGGTTGTTGATGGCCGCGATGACGGGGGCGTTGAAGTTCTCGATCTTGTTGAAGACCTCGTTGCCGAGGCCGAGGAACTCGCCGGCCTTCGCGGGGTCCTTCTCGAGCGAGGCCATCTCCTTCACGTCCGCGCCGGCGCAGAAGGCGTTGTTGCCCGCGGCCGTGACGACGACCGCGCGGACCTTGGCCTTCTGGAACTCGTCGAGGGCGGCCTGGATCTCCTTGAGGAGCGTGATCGAGAGCGCATTCACGGGGGGCGCGTTGAGCGTGAGGACGCCGATGGCGTTGTTGTCCTCGAGCTTCGTCTTGATGAGCTTGAAGTCGGCCATGGGGCGGATGAGGCGCCCGCGGGTACATAACCACTTTCGCTTCGGGACGCCTCCCGGGAGTAAAAACCCGGAGCGGTCGCGACGACGGGACGACGAAAACGTCGACGGGTCGCGAAAGACCCTGTCCCGGCAAAGCTCATCCGCGCCCTTCGCCGTGGATGGGCGGGGTTGCATGCTCCGACTCGCCGCGGTCCTCGTGCTCGTCGCGCCCGCCTTCATGCCGGTCGGAGGCGCGAGCCCCGAGACGCTCTCGGTGTGCCGGTTGGACTACGTCGAGGGCGCGAACGGTCCGTTCCTCGGGCTTCCGCCGTCGGACGGCCAGATCTGCGTGGGCGCCTTCGCGGCGACCGCGGTGTCCGTCGGGTCCCACAGCACCTGCGTCCTCCTCGCAAGCGGCGACGTGGACTGCTATGGTTACAGCGCCTATGGGCAGACGCAGGATCGTTCCGAAGGGGATGCCGTCGCCGTGAGCGCGGGCGCGCATTACGCGTGCATCCTGCTTCGAAGCGGCCACGTCGACTGCTTCGGGGCGTGGCGTCAGGGCGCCTCGGAGGATGACGTCGGAGGCGACGCGGTCGCCATCGATGCGGCGAGCAACCACACGTGCGTTCTCACGGATGCGGGCAACGTGCGCTGCTGGGGACACAATCACGATGGCAAGTCCGAACCCTACCAAGGGGGCGACGCGGTCGCCGTGAGCCTCGGCGCGTCGCACACGTGCGCGCTCCTCGCCTCGGGAAACGTCGATTGCTGGGGCTCGAACCGCTGGGGCGAGGGCGACGATTACCTGGGCGGCGACGCCGTGGCCATCAGCGCGGCGAACGCCTACACCTGCATCCTCCTTCGGTCCGGCAACGTCGACTGCCGCGGGTCGGGCCCGTACGGACAGGTCGGGGACTACCTCGGCGGCGATGCGATCGCGGTGAGCGCCGGCGGTCTCCATACGTGCGTGCTCGTCGCCTCCGGCCGGATCCACTGTTATGGCGCCCACGACCCCGCCGAGGACTACGCCGGCTCCGACGCGGTCGCCGTGAGCGCGGGCGGGGGCGGTACGTGCGTTCTCCTGCGATGGGGTTCGGTCGAGTGCACCGGGAACCGCGGCGGCGCATACGGTCAGAGCCAGGATTACGTGGGCGTCGTTCCGGCCTTCGGGAAAACCGGGTAAAGGGTTCAAGGGTCGTGAGATCCGCCTCGGAATCGAGATTCTGCAGCGACACGGCAATCGTACGCGCACCGGAGCCTCGATCGCGCACGAGGCGACCGTCGGCTCGCGCTATCCCGCCCCCGGTGCGAACGTCCGCGTCGATCTTCCGACCCGTCCCGGAGCCATGGGTCCCGCGACGAAATGGCGCGCCGCGTGGGGAGACGGTGAGGCGACGTCCTGGCAGGCCTCGCCCACCTTCGAGCACGTCTATCGCTCGGCGGGCGAGGTGACGGCCACCTTCGAAGCCGGCAACGAGGCGGGTCAGACTTCGATCGCGACCGTGCGCTTCGACGTGGTTAGATCTTCGCTCGGAGCTCAGCCAGCGCCGCTTCGAGCGCCCCGACGCGGGGGGCAAGGGGCGAAATCTCCGCTGGCCGGTCGGGACGTTGATGACGGGCGGCTTCGAGTTCCTTCATGGCCTGTTGGAAGGCGGACAAAGCCTCTTGGACTCGGATCGTCGCTTCCTTCTGCTGTAGTCGGAGGAGTTCCGCGTCAGCCCACACGCGCCGGAACCGATTTGCGAGGTAGTAGAAGCCGATACAGCCGGCGATAAATACGATGATTTCGAAGAACATCAGGAAGCGAAGCGCCGCATTGACGTCCGTGAACCAGTTACCAAAGATATTCGGGATGACGAGGAGGCCAGTCGCCGCGCCGATGAGGAGTACGATCGCGACACCCGCCATGATCAGGACTCCGCGTCCAAGTGTTTTCGATGCGTCTCTTGATGTGTTCTGTGCTGCCATGTCCGTTCCCTCCTTACCCTAGCCCTCGTCGGGCGTATTTCTGGACGCTTGGAAGCGCGAGGAGCGCGAGCTCGACGCGTGCAAGGGCGCCAGCAGTGCGTTGCCCAGCCGCGCTGGTCATTTCGACCTTCTCGATCTCCGCAAGCCACGCGTCAAAGAAGTCTGAAATTCCCGCCATTCGCAGTTCCGTGCACGCACGTTCCACTTCTTTCACGCTGCCCGGCCTGCCCAATGCTGCGACGGCAATAGCATCAGTGGTAAATCCCCATTCCTCGGGGGGGCGGCCGCCCAGAAATTGCGTGCTATCGGCCTCGATGTTCGCGAACTGTGCCGCGGTCGCCCGGACGGTCTCAATTAATGCGGCGTCGTTACTCTTCATTGCTTCATCCAGCAAGAGTAGGAGAACGCGTGCGAATGGAGCGAACAAGGCATACTGGCGCCGGCCATGTTGAACGTCGCGATCGAGCCATAACGAAAGATCCGAGCGTAAGAGCTGAAGGTCCGCGTTGGTGGCGGAGGCGTGAAAGGCGATGAACGGACGGATAGACGCAGCGAGATCCGTTGGCGCCCACCCGCGAGCCTGTCGCGCCTCCGATGCCACGCGCATCAATTCTGCGTTAATCGCCTCGATACCTTGTTCGGCATTCGGAACGCGGATGTTGACTTCCGCGAGTGCACGTGCCGCAGCGCGCGCCGCATCCTCCTTACGACGGAGGTCTTCCTCGAGACGTTGGCGCTTCAGATCCGTTTCCGAAAGGCGGATTCGCGTGCTTTGCAACTCGCTTGTCGTCGTTTCGAGATCGCTGCGCACTTGGCGCGCGGCGTCTGGGAGGTCGTTCGGGTCTTGCCATGGACCGCCCGGAGCAAGGGCTCGAAGCGCATCCGCAGTCACCCTGCACAATGCGTCGTGCTGTGTACGGAGGCTTGCATACAGGTTCTGTACGCGCGCGAGTTCGCTTGTTACAACTGCGTGCGCCTTCTGCGCCCGAACGAGCTCTCCTTCAACTTGTGCACTGCTGGAGCTCGCGCCGGCTCTTGGGCGACTGCGCTCCATTTGGACCTTGGCGCCGATGCTGACGAGTCGTAGTGCGGCGATCGAGGCCCATCGCTTAGGGGAGCCCTTACGATATGCAGCGATCTCCTCCCGAATTGTACTTGAGGTTCGAAACTCCAGATCCGGGGGCAGCGACGTCGGTTCGGCGCCGAGGATGCGGGCGGCGATTTCTATGCCCTGTTTCACAAACTCATTCCGAACGGCGGGCGTGAAGAACTCGAGAGCTCGTTGCACGCGCCTCTTCCTCCGCGCGAAAGGCTGTCGCATTTTCCACTTCGCGCGTCTTCTAAGGGTTACCAATCGGGAGGCAGAGATCGCTTTCGGAGATTGAGATAGGAGGAAATCCCATTGGATCGTGGCGATGTCCCCAATTGACGTATAGGGGGTCGGCAAAGCGAGTGCGCCGATTAGGATTCGTTCGAGCCTAATAGCGTCGAGTGTCCGCTCCGCATCATCGTTTAGCTGCGCCGGCGTCCCAATTCCCCCCTTTGGATAGAGGTTGCGAATCCCTGGAACGTAGTGAGGACGCTATCAAGTTCCTTCCATTCCATAGCGACGGTGACGAGATCGGAGTGGTCGCCGGCAACATACTCCTTCTGGGCTTCCTCGGTGAGCTCGCCGAGAAGGTGACCAATGCTCCGACAATTCGCGGCGAGCCAGAGTTCGCGCGTGGCGCCGGGTGAAGGTTGCACGCAGCCGTTAAAAGGGACCTTCACTTCCTTCCCGACCCCTAAATGCGAGCGCGCGTCTGCAACAACAACTCCCATCTCGTCACGGGTCACATCGCCTCGGGCGCCGACGTACAGACTGTCGACTTCCCCGGGGGATAGAGCACGCCCGGACAGGCTATAGATGGAACTCAGCGCATACTCAACGAGTTCCGTTACCGACGAGTCGTCGGTTTTCTCATACTCGGGGACGATGGGTGCCGCGGCTGCCATGACGAATGGTTGGGGCTTTCGAAGGAGGCACGTCACAATGTCTCCAATATCGCGTTCATCATCGAAACCCGGCGGGCCGGGAAACCTCGCACACGAGGTCACATGCGATGCGTAGCGGCCAATCATCGTATTGAGCTCGCCCAGGTTGTCGGAGACTTTGCGGGTGACCAACGAGTTCACGCCTGCCAAGGCCTCGTTTTGGAACACGAAGATGAGATCAGCCGGCCGCCGCTTCCCGACCTTTGGCAGTTCGACCTGGTCTGCTGCCTTTTTGCTGGTTGTTGCGGTCCTGAGAAAGTCGGGCAGGAACTCGGGTCGCTGGCGCCCTGTCAGGGTTGAGAGGGACAGAATCGTATTGTAATGCGCGAGTGGGGGGGCCCCGTGCACGTCGTCGTATGCTGATGGTAGGACTGAGTAGCACAGAATTCTAGACTCTGGCCGGAGTTCACGGATCTTCTCGGCAACGTACGAGGATGCGCCAGAGCCAGTTCCTCCGCCAGTGCTGTGGAAGATGTGGAAGTTCTGAACGTTCTCCCAACCCGACGGCCCACTTCCGAGGGCGTTCTCGAGCCAGGGGCCGAACTGCAAGGCGGCAATGCGATATCCCAGCCACCACTGGTTTTCGGAACCTCGAGTCAACAGGCCGAGGTCTCTGATGCGGACGTAGGGAATCTGTTGATCCCTGATTTGCTTCTTCAGTTTGACGCGCGTCTGGTGGGAAGCATCGAATACGACCGCTCGGGGGACCACGGTCCCGCCCAGTTCGGCAATGCCTTCGTTTGTAGCTTCTTTCGAATCGAGCTCGTGGAAGAAAGTGTCAACGAACTGGGTTTCGGTCTTCTCAGCGAGCTTGCGTTCCTCGTCGATGATCTTGAGGAACTCAAGGCCTGGGCCAATGCCGCCGTGGCCGATCATGATGACGGCGTTATGCGTCACTTGGGTTCACCTTCGTTGATCCACTCTTGGAGGGCTTCGTAGTCGAGGATGCTAAACTCCTTACGTAGCCGGTTCTTGATCGCGTCGGAGTCAGGCCCGTTCTTTGCGAACTGTGCTCGTGCGCGGCCACGGTGGAAGTAGAACCGATCTCTAAACTGCTCGTAGCCGATGGAATGAGCGCGAATGAGGGTAGCGTCGAACTCCGCCGGGCCGCGAGCGCCGACACATGCCGCGAGAACCTCCCGATCGAAGTAGATCGGGAAGGTTTTCTCTATAAACCGGTCGCGGTCCGAGTCGCGGTTCCGCTTAGGTTGTTCCGGGTCACGCGCTAATACAGGAAGCGTGTTCTCGATCAGAGCGGAAAGGTATCTGTTCTTCCGCTGGGTGGGGCTGAGGTTGGCGCGGACGAGGCCCCGTCGACCTTCCTCTTCGGCGAGCATTTCTGGCGGCGCTTTGGCGAATCGGTCAGCGAGCTTAACCAGAGCTTCTGTTGCAACTCGGATATCCTGGATGTCGATACCTGACAGGATGCCATTTTCGATCTGGATGAAGATGTCATTATTCACGCCGCGCTCAATCGCCGCGAACTTTCGTTTGGCGAGATCCAGTTCAAGCAGAGGTTGAACTCGCTCCTTCATGCGGTTCAAGATGGACCGCGCTTCTCCCACCCGAACGTGTGGAAGGCGCTCAAGCAAGGTGTTCATGCTTTCGAACAGGTTCGGCGCATACTGGCCGACCCCGTGTTCGATGAGGAATGCCTTGCCCTCGCGAGCGCTCGAAATAATCTCCCTGAAAATCGGTTCAATCAACTGGGCATCATCGCTTTTCGTCGCTTCCGGAAATTGGGCCCAAAGACGCACGATTGTCGATTCGACCGCCTTCGCCAACTCGTTCGGCACGGATTCTCTAACAAGGATTGTTTTGAATTGCAGCTCCGCGGCAGAGTTCCGTTGGATGGTCGCTGCCCGGTCCTCGGCTTTGCGGACGGCGTCTTCAATTTCGGCTGGCGGGTGGCGAGAGGCGAGGACGCGCGTCAGGGTACGCCACTCCGGAGACGCTTCGATGCCTGGGACGTTCGCAATGACGCTGATGCGTGGGGCTTGCCGCGCGGCTTCGTCGAGCCACTCCGCGGTCGCGAGGGCGCTCTTCAGTTTGAAACTCTGGAGGTCGAACGCCTTTACTTCCCTCGCGAGCGCGAGGGCAGTCTCGCGCAGGTTGTCGGTGAGCGATCCTGGTAGCGACTCGACCGCAGTGATCGCGTGAGCTGCCGCCGCGTCGGATCGGGTGAGAATCGGCAGGAAATCGGCCTTCACCGTTCGCCAACTGGCTTCGAGTGAAGTCGCGCTCGCACGGAGCTCGTCCGGCGTGGAATCTGCTTGTAGACGCGCGAGCCGCGTGTCGAGGAAGCGTTGACCAGCACCGAGAGGGTCGGGGGTCTTCGCTGCGTCGGAGCGAGTGAGCTCGATTAGTGTGAGGGCGGCATCGAGGCCGGAAACTCCTTCGGTGACTCGGCTTGTGAGGTGCGCCAACTCCCCCACGTCTCCGTGTCCCTCGCGAACGCGGCGTGCAGCGTTCGCGGCGGCCTCGAGCGTTTCCTTTAGTTGCGGGACACAGCGCGAGCCAGGTACGACTTGCTCGGACCGCTCGAGGGTCCGGGCGGCGTTGGCAATCCTGGCTTCAGTCCTTTCCAGATGTCTGCGAATTCCCTTTTGGGCGGCGGCGATTAGTTTCTCACTCTTGATGATCGCTGCGTTCGTGGCCGCGATATTCTCGGCGAGTTCTCGCTCGCGACGTGTTTTTGCCCACGGAAGCCGACTCATTTTCGCGTCTTGGGTAAGCGGATCATTGACTTGGAGGAAGTGCTCGTTTTCATGCGTGGCCTCTCGAAGGGTCCCGGTGAGGGCGAAGTCCTCGGAGTCGGCTGGGAGGCCGTTTGGACGAAGTGCCTCTATAGTCGAAACGAGCCGCCGAAGCTGCTCGGTCAGATCGCGTAGCTTGGCGCAGCGTGCTGCGAACAAGTCTTCGGTCATGGCTCTTTCCTCCAGTTTCGTCGGGTGGACAGCGCCGGCTGTACGGTGCCTGATAGGTTCGCGAGTGCGGTATAGAATGCCTCGAGCTCAGCGACGGCTTCTGGTCGGACGTACCAGAGGCTGTCGCCGGAGCGGCTCGATCGCTCGTCAACCAGTCCGGCCCGCTTTAGCTCCCAAAGCTGCTTGTAACACGCGCCTTCGATTTCCCGCGGGACTCGGCGCAGTACCGCGTTCACGTACTCCGGTTTAGCAGCAAACTTTGGGACTCGCTCATTGGCTCGCTCGTCGGCGGTTTCCTTAATTTGTCGGAGCTTGTCCTTCAGAAGCTGCTTCTTCCGCTCGTCCTTTTCGTTCTCGGGGTCCCCGACCCCGTCGATGCGAACGCGCGCGCGGACGATCGCTTTCGAGACAACGTGCTTCATTTGAGAGGATGTGAGGACTTGGACGAGGCTCTTGTGCAGGTCAGCCTCGTTCGGGATTCTTCCGAAAACACCTGCGCTAAGCGAGGCGATGTCGGCCGCCCAAACGGTTGTGGTGGCGACCTCAAGCTTCTGCAGGCCCGGGAGTTCCGCCTTGCCCAGTAGGAAGGACATGAGCCTTGCCCGGTACGGATCCCCGAGCAATTGGACGAGAGCGAGACGCCGGTCTTCGTCCGGACGAGGGACTGAGGACTTACGGAGTCGAATGGCAAGCTCACGTGCGGCTTCTGGAGCGACGAAGGGAAAGTCGCGGTGCATACGCCGCGCGAGTCCGCGGTCCTCTCCCTGAACCGGTTCGTCTGCCACTTACTGTCTCCCGAACCGATGAGCGGCGTTTGAAGGATAAAACAATTCTCGTAACAGTGATTCTCAATAGGAACAAGCCTACCGACTGGAGAGTGGCGTACGATCAGGGTAGGCACCTACTCAAGGCGGACGTTGCTCTTTTTAGAATAGGTGACTCAGGGCCAAGCAGAAGATGCTCTCGAAGGCAATCTCCCGACCAGCAGCACATGACGACATGAGGCTGCTGAGGAAATACCATGTTGCACAATGTGAAGACGTCGTGGAGCCGCCCGAAGGGTCGCGCCCGCATCATCGCGCTGGCAGTCCTGTTGGTGGCGATCGTCGCGCCCACCACCTATTGGGTCGCTGAGAACTTCGAGAAGCTAACAGCCCCCTTTGTCAGCGTCTACGAGGGGCTCGGCCCGAGCGGCCAGACCTGGGTTACGCTTGCAGCGGAGTGGGGGTCGGCTGCGCTTCTGGGGATCACCATCTGGATCATCTACGACCGCTACCTCACCGGCCAGCCCGCTTCGCGCGGGTTGACCATAGTCGACGGAGGGAACCATCTTCAATGGCTCGAACGGCATCTGCAGGGGATGGGCAAGAAGCTCCGCGGGAAAGTCCAACTTGCGGGCGTCCTCCCCGTCAACGGTGCCCCTGGAAACCGCGCGATCCGCGTTCGCCGCTGGTGGAGCCCTCTCCGACTGGAGCTCTGGGGAGTCCGTCCTGGTGAGAAGCCCGGACCGACGCGCAATCTCCATGAAGGAGCTGCCCGCGATTATCACGAACCGATCGTCAAGTTCGCGGACGCCACTCAGCGCGTCGTCATCCATGCGAGCATCGACGGCCTCACGAACGCGAACGTCGTGAATCAGCTTCACTCCGCGTTCACGAACAAGCAGGTCTTCGGCATCGTCAACGGCCGCGCGCCTACTCAGCTCGTCGAGGCGCTGAATAGCCAGTTCCTCTACCAGGAGGCCCGCGACCGCCTGGCTGCTGCCCGCGATGACCGCGGCGAGAGCTCGGACCCTGCTCCTCTCGTGGCGGTGGTCCCGTGAGCCGTTCCACGTCGAAGGCAAATGACTTCGAAGCCGTTGCTCGGCTCCGCACCGCGCCGAAGCCTCAAGGCCTGCCGCCCGGGACCAAGGCCAACACCCCAATCCCTTCCAAGGGCGATGGGGCAATCGTCACGAGACAGCAGACGACGCAGGATTGCCTGTCCAGCCTTCTCTCGCAGCACCCTCGCGCGATCATCCAGATCGTCGCGAACCCCACTTGGCTTCCGGAGCAGTTGGACGCGGTCGAAGGACCGATCCTTGAGGTGCTCTACGCGGCGATGGCGGACTCGAACGCAGATGGAAGCAAGGGCGCCGCTGAGACGCCGAGCTACCTCGGCCTTAACACGCCGCTCTTCATCGCCTTCCACGAGCGCACGATCTCGGACGTCATGCTTGCGCAGGAGGAGATCCAAGAGCTCGGCCTGAAAAATACGGTCGGGGGATACCTGCCGGTACAGAGCCTCGCGGGGCATGTGATGGCATTTGCGGGCGTCACTGGCCCCGGCGAGGGAGAGCGGATGTTCAACGAGCACGTGCGCTCGATCGTCTCGCTCTACAAGCCGGACAGGTGGGTCACCTGGTGCCACGTCGACGAGTCGAAGCCGTCCGACGCCGGCCCGTCCATCGTTCCGCTCCTGGAATTTCCGCTCCACCTCTTCGTCGACACGTACGAAGGCGTCGCCCGCCGGAAGGAGTTCCGCACGTGGCAGCGCCGCCTAACAGAAGACATCAACAAGCACACGGAGGCAAACGCATGAAGAGCTACATCCCCACTCTTTCGATCCTGCTCATGCTCGCTGCGAGCATGCCCGCACAAGCGCAAACCACCACAGCCGCACCGGTCTACCTCAGCGTCACGTTGAAGGATCTCGTCGTCCTCTCGAACGACTCTGCTACGCCCATCACGCTTACCTTGGAGCGCAACGGCGCTTCCGTCGGAAGCGTCACGCAGAGCGTTACCTCGGACAAGGGCTCCGCCTCGCTGCAAGGGATCACGGCGACCGGAACCCTTCCGGATGATGCTGGTGGGCTGGCGGCCGGCGTTCTGACCGCGATCATCAGCGTTCGCGGAGCGCCCGCGCTGAGCATATCTGGCGCCCCTGAACCCATGCAGGATGGGCGGCTCATTTGGCGCACCATCTCTCTGTCGTGGCCTACCGCGAGTCCGATCCGCCCGAGCGGCCAAGACTTGATGCTCTTCAACCGCGGGTGGAGCTCGGACACCCTGACTCTGCTGTTTTCGCCGGCCCCCGGCGTGAACCTTTCAGGAGCGACCGTGGAGTTGCAGGCTTGGAGCGGGACCCAAGCTGCGAAGGGTGCGCTGCTGAACTCGACCTCCGCCCCCATCCAGTCGGACGCGCCGGGCGTCGCCTACGCCGTCCTGGAGCTTGATCACCTCCCTCCGCAGATCGTGTGGCGAGGCCGGCTCGCCATGCCGAACGGCTCGAATTACGCGTACCAGTGGAGTGAGCTCGATTTTGCAACCGGCAGCAGCCCGAACGGCGGATACACGCGCGGTACGCCGCCGATCATCCAGGCCGCGGCGAGCAAGCACCGCGTCGAGCAGCACACAGAGACCGTCACTGTTCAGGCCGAGGTGCTGACGGGCCAGTACACGCAAGATCTCCAAGATCACAGCGGCGACAAGTACGACCGCATCGAGGGTGAAGACGTCTCTGGATTGCTGCCGTTCTTCACCGGCGAGCGAACGAACGGGCGGGCGCCCGTCACAAACGAGACTGTGACAACTGAGCCCGTGACCAACGCCTTGACGCTCTCCAACACGCAGCCGTGCTCGGGGGGTTGGTGCTGGGGGGACACGGCAATGTCTCCCGAGCACTTCGCGCGCAACCTGATCGTCGTGCTGGTCCTCACGCTCGCTGCGGTGTCGATCATCGCGGTCGCGCGCCACCGCAGGCGTACCGCTTAGGTGAGTCGTATGCGCCGAGAACCCCGCAACGCGAGTGTCGCCACACTCGGGGACCTCGCCTCGATCCATTGGAGTGTCGAAATCTTTGCGAGCCTGGCAGTAGTCCTGACGATGCACGCGCGATTCCGTGCTGCAACCCGCTGGCAAGGGGCGGGGTTGACCGAAGGGCAGATTCGCCAGAAGCTGCTCCACGCTCGCTACTTTCCTGCGCCAGCCGGCGCGTGGCACGCGGTCGTGGACGTCGCTGGGCAGGACGGCGTCTTCGTCGTTGCGATCGATCGAGAGCTCGTGACGGTTATTACGAGCTACCCTCTCGCCGAGGAACGCCGGAGCGCATATCGGGGCCAGGGAAGGCCACTCGCGTCCGTCATGCTCGCTGCAACGTGAGCTGCTTGGGTCGAGGCAACGATGACACCCACGCAAGTTTTCGGACAAGCTTACATATTCAAGGTTCAGTTAGGGGGAGGGGGTGCGTGAGATGGGCAAGTTATGGAACGGCTACAAGTGGTTCTTCGCAGCCATTTCTGCCATCCCCGCCCTCGCGAGTCTCAATTCGAACGTAGTCGCAGGAGCGTTCTTTGGGGCGTTCTTCTACACGTTCTACGTCGGGATCCCTTGGCTCTTCATCAAGCACAAGGGGTACACGTTCCTCCCGGGCGGGGACTCCACTATCCCATCGTACACTACTAAGTCCGTTAACATGGCAGCGGCGGATTCGGTCTGCCCTTACCCCGGGTGCGGCGCAAAATACTCAAGAGAGGTGTGGCGGGATGATCATGCGCGTCAGTGCGGGTTCGGCAGTCCTCAGCCCGAGCGCGAGGCGCGATATGCGCTGCCGGCCGGGGTAAGCTCTTCCCCAGCCGAGGGTGTCGCTGCGGCCAGCCTCCCCGCACTAATACATGATGTCGAGCCGGTCGGGCACATCTGGACAGGCGCAACCGATGCGGAGGGCGCTCGTCAGGTCTCGGGGGTCGTCGAAGCGGAGGTTGATGACGCTCGAGTGCAACCGTGGGATGTTCCCTCGTTTGCATGTGATCTGTGCGGAAAGACGTTCGACTCGGAGGCCGGTCTCCGTGGTCACAACTATTCGAAGCGCCACTACCCGTGCAGTGCGTGCGGGAAAGCGCAGGCTTCGGAGGATACCCTATCGGACCACATTCAAGCGTGCCCCGCAGTGATCTCCGAGCGCGAAGCGCAACGCGCGTACAGGGAGTGGGAGGCAAGCCAGCCGGCGACTTGCGACAGCTGCGGTGAAACATTCGATACCAAACGCGACATGCGTTCGCATTCTTGCCTCGAGTACGAAAGGCCTGTGCGGTCGGTCCCCTCTCGAGGGCGGCGGACTCGCAAGATCAGCGATTCTTCACCTCGCATGCTCGACTACGAGTGCAAGTCGTGCGGGCTTGCATTCAATCACGCCTTCTATCACTTCGTGGAAAAGGCCACCGAGGAACTATATGAACGCTCCTGCCCTGAATGCGGCGGGCTGTCAGAGCTCCAAGGTGGGCTCGAGGACCTGTTCTAGCCGTTCAGAGGCCGCGGGACGGTCGGGGAAACGGCTCAACCACGATCCCTATGTCCACTGGACCTTGTGAGTGCCCGCGCAGTCCTCAACTATGCCCGTTGAGGGACCTACTCGTTCTTGTAATCGTAGAACCCGCGACCCACCTTCTTTCCCCAGCGGCCCGAGTGGTAGAGCTTGCCGATGATCTGGGGCAGGCGCTGCTCGGCGGGCGCGCCCATCTCCTTCATGCTGCGGCCCGCGTGGTAGAGCACGTCGATCCCGACGAGGTCGGCGAGCTCGAGCGGTCCCATCGGCCAACCCGCGCCGGCCTTCATCGCCTTGTCGATGTCGCGCGGGGAGGCGATCCCCTCCTCGTAGACGAGGAACGCCTCGTTGAACGCGCGCCCGAGGATGCGGTTCACGACGAAGCCCGGCGTCTCCTTGACGGCGACCGGAAGCATCGGGAAGCGGTGGTTGCGCAGCTCCTCGAAGAACTGGATGGTCTCCTCGACGACGCCGGGGCTCGTCTCGTGGGCGGGGATGATCTCGACGAGCGGCAGCGTGTAGGGCGGGTTGAAGAAGTGCGCGCCGAGCACCTTCGGACGGCGCTTCGCCGACACCGCGGAAGCGATCTCCGTGATGCTCAGCGTGCTCGTGTTGGTCGCGAGCACGACGTGGCTCTGGGTCGCGGCTTCGAGCTCCTTGAAGACCTGCTGCTTCACGGGCATCTTCTCGACGACGGCCTCGATCACGAAGTCGACGTCCGCGAGGTCGTCGTACGAGGTCGTGCCCTGGATGTTCCTGCGGATCTTGTCGGCGCGGGCGCGGTCGTAGGTCGCCTTGTTCGCCTCGCGGACCTTCGCCTTCTGCTCCTCGGTGAGCGTGATGCCGTTCTTCGATTCGATCCGCTCGATCTCGGCTTCGGCCTTGCCGGCGTGGAAGGTCACGAGATCATCGAGCACCGCATCGATGGTCTTGAGGCCGCGGTCGACGAATTCCTGGGAGACGTCCTTCAGGACGACCTTCTTGCCGTTGAGCGCCATGACCTCGGCGATGGCGGCGCCCATGGCTCCGGCGCCGACGACCGCGACCTTGTCGACGTACACGCGTCTCGCGACGGGGCTCGGCCGGTAAAAACCCTTTTTCCGCCCGGCCGGAAGGTCGCGTGAAAACCGATCAGCCGTACTCCTGCATCTCGGCCTCGCGATCCACCACTTCTTCGCCCTTCACGACGTGCTCGAAGTAGTAGTCGAGCGCCTCCTCCACGGCCTCGCTCATCTTCTTGTTCCGGAGGAGCTTGAGGGCGTGGAGCTTCAGGTGGTAGCTCACGTCGATCTTCACCCGAAGCTCCTTGACTTCTCCGTCCGACAGGCGAGTCACCCTCGTTCTTGTCCCATCGACCGCGGCGCGGGATAACGTTTTCCGTGCAGTCGGCGAAAGATCTCTCACGCGCGGCTCGCGTCGAACCGGTTTGCGACGAGGCGGGCGCGTTCAGGGTCTCGCGCGACGAAGGCGAGGGTCGGCGCGCCCGCCCCGCCGTACCACTCCGCGATGCGCTCCCCGTCCGCGATGACGATGGCGCCTTCGAGGTCCGCGAGCGCCGGCTCGACGAGGCCGAGCAGGTCCGACGGGCCGGCGGTCGCGACGCGCACACGCGCGCCCCGGGCGGAGGCCTCGAGAAGCGCGCGCCGCTCCTCGGAGCCCTCCGCGAAGGACGCGCCGCCGGCGCCGACGAGGACGAGGATCTCGGCGCGCGCGGCTCGGATCTCGCCGGCGAGCAGGCGCGACGCCGCCGCGACCGATCCGGCGAAGGCGAACGCGGGCTCGGCGGGTTCGAGGATGCGCGCCGCCTCGGTCTGCACGTCCGTCGCGAGGGCGGCGGATTCGGCCTCGACGAGGAGGTCGTTGCCGAGGTACACGCGCTCGTCGTCGCGCTCGTGGGCGACGACGGCGACGCGGCCGCCGTCCACCGCGACCCGCGTGACGGCGCCGTCTCCGTGAACGGCGATCTCGGCGTCGGAGGCGAGGATCTCGGCGGCGCGATGCGCGGCTTCCGGCTCGTCGCCCGGAAGCAGCACGAAGCGGACGGCGACGCCGGACGCCTTCGCGGCTTCGTAGGACTCCGAGCCTTCGGGGGTGTCGAGAAAGCGCAGCGTCGCGCGGCCCGTCGCGACGATGAGCGCGCTCTCCTTCGCGGCGCGCAGGAGGCGAGCCCACGCTTCGTGCGCGGCGCGACGACCTTCCGCGACGCGCACGGCGCCGAGTCCGCCCGCGCCCACGACTTCGCGCTCGGGGAAGAGCGCGCGGGCGCGGCCGAGGCGCGCGCGGGCCGTCCGTTCGGCGTCGCGCGCGGCTTCGAGCACGCCCGCGACGTAGCGGTCGAGCGCGACGGCCCGGTAGCGGCGCGTCTCGCCGAGGAGCACCTCGACGAGGCCGCGCTCCTCGAGGCCGCGGAGGACCTCGTAGGCGCGCGACCGGGCGAAGCCCACGCGCGCGGCGATATCGGGGGCCGTGAGCGGGCCCTCGCGCGCGAGCGCGGCCCAGGCGGCGGCTTCGTCGCGGCCGAGGCCGACCCGCTCGAGGTCGTCCGCCTCGGTCACGCGCGCCGCCTCCCGGGGAGGGGTCGCGCGCGGCGCCACGCGAGGTCGAACGCGGCGAGCGCCGCTTCGACCGCCGCGGGATCGTGCGCGCCGAGCCCGACGGGGCGCGCGCGGGCGTCGCCCGCCCACCAGAGGAGACCGGACCAGGCGGACGCGAAGTAGCTCGCGGGCTGACGCGGCGCGATGCGGACGTCGAATCCCGCCGGGAGCGCGACGTCGCGGGGGGCGCGCGCGAGGAGGATGCGCCCCCGCAGGCGAGGTCGCCGCTCGGAAGCCGCGACGAGGTCCGGAAGGAAGGCCGTGACGTCGTCGGTTGCGAGGGCGATCGCGAAGGCGCCGCCGGCGGGCGTCGCTTCGAGGCCCCTTCGGACGCCCGCGACGACGTCCTCGACGCCCCCGAGCCGATGCGGGGCGCGCGTCGGCGCGGCGCCTTCCCCGGGGGCGGCGCGCGACCACAGGGTCTCGAAAAGCGAATGGAGGATGCGACCGCGTCCGGGAACCGCGGTGACGAGCGCGCGGTCTCCGCGCGGCTCGATGGCGAGGACCCCGTCCGCGAGGACGAACGGCGCGCCGACTTCGGCCGCCTCGCGGTGCGCGGCCGAGGGCGGCCACGGGGGTCCCGGGAGGGGAGCGGGGCCGAGGACGCGCACGCGCAGGCCGAGGGCCGCCCGCGCGAGGAGGCGCTGCGCGACCTCGCCTTCGGGGGGCGGGCCGAGCCAGATCACCTCGCGCGTGGCGCGTTCGATCGCGGCGAGGACGGTCTCGCGGGCGTCGCCTCGCTCGATCGGGACCCGCGCGCCCGCGCGGATCGCCGCCGCGACGGCGGCAAGGGGCGCGGCGGCCTCGCGCGCGGCGCGCACGACACGCGCCTCTTCGCGCGCGAAGACCTCGTGCTCGGCGACCAGGACGTCGGCGCCTCCCGAGGCGCGCGGGATGCGGAGGAGCAGCAGGCGGCCGTCGATCACGACACGCTCGACGTCGAGACGGCGCGAGGGACGGCCGGCGATGACCGGGGCGGCTTCGTCCGCCGCGAGCCGCAGCGTCGCCGAGGCCGGGCCGGAGACGACGGCCTGCACCTCGGGGAGCGCAAGGGCGCGTCGAAGGAGCGGCGCGAGCGAGGCGTCGTTGAGCCAGCTCGAGAGCGTCTCGGCGCGAACGTCGCAGGCCATGGACGTCCGCGCCTTTGCGAGCGCCTCGGCGACGGCCTGCGATTCGGCGACGGGTCCTTCGATGAGGCGGAACGGCGCGTCGACGGCGGGCGAGGGCGAAGCGGCCGGCCATTGGGCGACGCGCGTCTCGAGCACGGACACGAGCGCGGCCGCCTCGCGGGCCTCCCGCGCGAGGAAGGATTCGGGGGGGAGCGCGACGAACGCGCGCGGCGGCCCGGCGCGCTCCTCGACGAGGCCGCGCGAGGCGAGGGCCGCGAGAACGTCGTAGACGCGCGTGCGGGGAACGCCCGAGAGCCGCGCGAGGTCCTTCGCGGCGCAGGCGCCCCGGCCGAAGGCCGCAAGATAGATGCGGCACTCGTAGCTCGTGAGCCCGGCTTCCGCGAGGAGCCGGGCGCGCGCGACGTCCGCGTCGGTCCCGGCGGATGCGACCGCGTTCCGGACGGTTTCGCCTCGCTTGCGGCGGTGCGCGGCCGCCGCCGGTTCTTCGTGCGCGCCCATGCAGCCTGCCGGCCTCGGTTCCCCGCCGGCCCCGTCATAGCCCTTGCGGGCTCGGCGGTCTGTCGTCATTCGGGGTGACGGCGCGGGCCCGCCGCGCCCGCCTTCGCCGTGACGCTTTGGGACGGCGCGCCTCCGGCCGACGTGAAAACGCTCCGCCAAATGGCCTCGCCGCGGAGTCCCCCGCATGGCGACCCCGACGTCCCCCGGGAAGTCCCTGGCCACGCTCCTCGGAGCGGCAATGATCCTCACGACTGCTTTCGGCGGCGTCTTCGCAGGCACGGCGTCGGCCGCGCCCGCGGAGGCGATGCGCTTCGGCATGTCGTACGGCTCGATGGACGACCTCATCGACTACGGCATCAAGCCCGACTACGCCACGACGTGGGTCGGGCCCTGGACGAGGGATTCGTGGGGCGGCTTCGAGCGGATGCTCGACCGCACGCGGGCCGCGGGCGTGACGCCGTTCATCCAGTGGTACTACTGGGGCGACGACATCTCGCCCTCGTGCGTGGACAACGGCTGCTGGTCGAGCCTCCACAACACGTGGAAGAGCCGCGCGGAATGGGACGCGATGGTCCACACGCTCGCCTCGAAGATCCGCGACCGCATGGGCGGCGCGGAGGTCCTCGTGAACGTCGAGACGGAATTCAACAAGGGCGGCATCGATTCGACGTCCTATGCGCCCACCTTCGACCGCTATCTCAAGAAGCACATCGACGTGCTGCAAGGCGTCCCCGGCGTGAAGGTCGTCCTCGGGTTCGGCTCGTGGGGCAAGGATCGCTGGGACCGGTTCCCCGCGTCGATCGAGGCTGCGGACCTCATGGGATTCCAGGGCCTCTCGGGGTCGACCCGGCAGGACCTCTCGACGTACATGAGCATCGGCGACCGCAGCGAGAAGGCCGCCCGTGAGATCCGGGACCGCTTCGGCAAACCCTCGATCTTCACGGATCTCGCGGTGTCGTCCTACCCCGAGCCGGACTGGCTCGAGCACCAGGCCGCGGCCATCAGGACGGTCATGGACCGCATCCCCATGCTCGCTTCCCTCGGCGTGCAGGCCGTCATCTACCGCAGCCTGCGCGACCAGCCGATGTCGACCGCGAACTACTACGGCATCGCCGAGAGGCATTGGGGTCTCGAGCGTCCGGACGGCTCGCGCAAACCCGCTTTCGACGTCTGGGTCGAGGCCGTGAACCGCGGGCCCCTCCCGCCTCCGCCGTCGCGCGAAGCCCTCGCGCTCGTCGAGGCCGAGGATCTTCGGGTCCTGCGGACCGGCGCGCTCCAGAAGGCTTCGGGCGCGACGGGCGGCACCGCCTGGAACGTGTGGGCGAACGCCGCCGTCGGCGACGCGTTCGAATTCCCCGCGACGGGGTCCTACGACGTGTCGTTCCGGGCGCGCGGATCGCTCGCGAACGGCGTTGGCGCCATCGCCTCGCTCACGGTCGACGGCCAGAAGGTCGCCGAGCGCGAGTTCCGCGGGGACTGGATCACGCTCACCGCCCGCGTCGAGGTCCAGGCCGGCGTCCGCGAGATCCGCGTGGTCTTCCAGAACGACCTGAGGACCTCGAGCGAGGACCGCAACCTCATCCTCGACTGGATCGAGATCGCGCACCCGCCGCCCCCAAACCGCGCCCCCTCGGCCGCGTTCACCGTCTCGCAGGACGGCCTCCGCGTCGTCGTCGACGGCAGCCCGTCGAGCGATCCTGACGGCCCGGGCCTCGTCCATGCGTGGACGTTCGGCGACGGGACCTCCGCGAAGGGGATCGAGGCCGCGCGCACGTACCTCTCGGCGGGCACCTACCTGATCCGCCTCGAGGTCACCGACCCCGCGGGCGCGACGGCTTCGGCCGAGAAGACCGTGGTCGTGAACCGGGCGCCGACGGCCGTCGCGCGCGTGGTCTCCTCCGCCGGCACGACCTCGACGCTCTCGGCCGAGGATTCCTCGGATCCCGACGGGCACGCCCTCGCCTATGCGTGGTCGCTCGGCGACGGCAGGACCGCGAGCGGGCCTCGCGTGACCCACACCTGGTCCACGCCCGGACCCCACACGGTCGTCCTCACCGTCACCGACGAGCTCGGCGCCTCCGCGAAGGCGACGGTCGAAGTTCGCGCGCAAAGTTCCCCTTCCGCGCGGTTCACGGTTTCGACCTCCGGCCTCGTCGTGACCGCGGACGCGAGCGGATCGTCGGATCCCGACGGGGACCCGCTCGCGTTCGCCTGGGACTTCGGGGACGGCTCGCGGGCCACGGGCCCGAGGGCGAGCCACGCGTACGTCGAGGCGGGAACCTACAGCATCCGCCTCACGGTCACCGACGGGCGCGGCGGCTCGTCCACGGCCGTCGCCGAAGTCACGCTCAAGAAGCCCGCCGAGACGCCGCTCCAGAAGCGCGAGGCCGAAGCCTTCGCATCGAAGCCGGTCGGCGGGCGCATCACGGACGCGGGCGCCTCGGGCGGCGCGGCGTGGAACGTGTGGTCGAACGGGGCCATCGGGGACAAGCTCTCCGCGATGGACGCCGGCGTCTACCGGTTCTCGATCCGCGCGCGCGGCGAACCCGCGGGCGGCGTCTGGCCGATCATGGAGCTCAAGCTCGAAGGCCAGGTCGTGGGACGCTGGACGGTCGATTCGGCGACGTGGCGCGACTACGAGGTGCCCGTCGTCCTCGGACGCTGGTCGACGGCCTTCGAGGTCGCGTTCACGAACGACGGTCGACGGCCCGGAGAGGACCGCAACCTGCACGTGGACAGCGTCTCCCTCCTCGCGCGGCGAGGTCAATGGATCGAAGCGGAGAGCTTCGCCGCGAAGACCGTCGGCGGGAGGATCTCCTCGACCTCGTCGTCGGGCGGGGCGCTCTGGAACCTGTGGGCGAACGGGCACATCGAGACCACGTTCGACGTCGCGGCCGCGGGGTCCTACTCGCTCGTGGCGATGGCCCGCGGCTCGCCCGCCTCCGGCGTCGCGCCGCGGCTTGTCGCCTCGGTGGACGGCGTCGTCGTCGCCGAGTGGGACCTCGACGCCTCCCGGACCACGGCCTTCGAGGCGAAGGTCGATCTCGCGGCCGGGAAGCGGGTCGTGCGCCTCGCGTACGTGAACGACCTCAGGACGTCCACCGAGGACAGGAACGCCATCGTCGACGCGGCCGGGCTGGTGCTGCGCTAACGCCGTCGAGCGAGAAGCGCGGCGACGACGGCGACGGCCGCGACCGCGACGACGGGCGCCGCCGCGATCGGCCGGTCGCCGGTCGTCTCGTCGGGTCCGCCGGGTCCCCCGAGGTCGGGGCCCGTCGGACCCGTGGGGCCGGTGGGTCCCGTGGGCTTCGAGCCGTTTCCGGACCCGTCGTCCGCGAAGTCGAGTCGCCAAAGCTCGCTCCAGCTCGTGAACCAGAGCGATCTGCCGTCGCGGCCCGCCTCGAGGTCGAGCACGCGGGACGGAGCTCCCGAATACGTGTGGGCGATCTCGTCCATCCAGACGCCCGGCGCGGATTCGCGAAGCCGGTGGATGCGGCCCTGGTTGAAGTCCGCGAACCAGAAATGCCCCTGGAAGAACGTCGCGCCCGTCGGCGCGATCGTCCGCTCGTACCAGAAGGCCGGATCGATGAAGCCGTCGCGCTCCGGCGAGCACGGCCCGGCGCAGTCGGGCCATCCGTAGTTCCCGCCGGCCACGATGAGGTTGAGCTCGTCCGCCCGCTCGTTCCCGTTCTCGGTCGCGAGGAGCCGGCGGGTCGTCGGATCGTAGGCGAGCCCGTAGACGTTGCGATGTCCGAGGCTCCACGCGGCCGATCCCCACGGGTTGCCGGGCGCGGGGTGGCCGTCGGGCGTGAGCCGGAGGATCTTCCCCGCGAGCGACTGCGGATCCTGGGCGCGCCGGGCCTTCGCTTCGGACCAGTTGCGGAACGAGGTCGCGTCGCCGGTCGAGACGAAGAGGTGGCCGTCCGCGAAAAGCAGGCGGCCGCCGTTGTGCATCGTGTCTCCGGGCCGTTCGAGGAGCACGCGCTCGACGCCGTCGACGAAGCGCGAGAGGACGTTCACGGTCGTTCCCGGCGCGCTCCCGTTCTTGGAATAGGAAACGTAGACGGCTCCCGTCTGCTCGAAATCCGGGTCGAGCGCGAGGCCGAAGACGCCGCGCTCGCCGCCCGTGTTGAAGCCTTTCACCGTCGCGACCGGCGCGGGGTCGATCGCGCCCGTCGCGGGATCGAGGCGGCGGACGTGGCCGCCGAAGAGCTCGACGTAATAGACCATCCCGTCGGGCCCGAGCGCGATGTCCACGGGCATCTCGAGGTTCTGCGCGACGAGCGTCGCGCCCAAGGGCTTCCAATCCGCCGCCTGAGCGCCCGCGGGGAGGGGCGTCAGGAGCGCGAATACCAGCACGATGGGCGCGAGGACGCGACGCGGGCGGCCGCGCGCGTCGGTTCCGGCCGCGTCACGCATGCGTCGCGAGCGGCCGCGCGCGGCCATCCGCGTTGTGGAACAAGCCCCGGAGGCGCGCCGCCGGACCCATCGGTCATAAAAGTGGCCTTCACGGCCCTTTGCCGAGTTCGCGCCCAATCGCGGTTACTTGACCGACGCCGTCCAGTCGACGACGTCGGACGAAACGACATCGCCGCCGATCGCGGCGGCTTGCGGCGCGCGTCGCCGCCATCCGGACTCTGAGAGGTTGGACGGAGTGAAGATGAATGCATTGAAGAAATCCGCCGGGGCGCTTCTTGCGATCGCTCTCCTTGCCCCGGCCGTGACGGTGCTCCCGACCGCTTCCGCGGCGCCCTCCCCGGCGCTCGGCTTCGGGATGAACATGGATGCGGTGGACAAGCTGTCCTCGCACGGCGCGAGGCCGGACTACGGCCTCTTCTGGGTCGGCGTCTGGACCGCGAAGAGCGGCTGGGACGGCATCGACCGTTGGCTCCGCGCGGCGCGCGACAAGGGCGTGACGCCGGTCATCCAGTGGTGGTACTGGGGCGACGACATCTCCCCGTCGTGCGTCGACAACGGCTGCTGGTCGAAGCTCCACAACGCGCAGAAGTCCCGCGCGCAGTGGAACGACATGACCAGGAAGCTCGCCGAGCGCGTGAACAGCATCATGGGCTCGCGCGGCGCCATCATCGTGCTCGAGACGGAGTTCAACAAGGGCGGCATCACGCAATCGTGGTACGCTCCGAAGTTCGACTCGATGCTCACGGCCCAGGCCGCGGCGATCCGGTCGATCGCCCCGAACGCGAAGATCGTGATCGGCTTCGGCAACTGGGACAAGGCGAGCTGGGATCGCTTCCCGAAGACCATCGCCACGAGCGACTACCTGGGCTTCCAGACGATGCGCGGCTCCACGAAGGACTCGCACAGCACGTACATGAGCGGCGGACAGGCCGCCCTCGACGCGGCGCGCTACCTCCACAACAAGTACAAGAAGCCGACGTTCCTCACGGACCTCGCGCTCTCCTCGTACCCGTCGGACTCGTACGAGAAGCACCAGAACACCGTGCTCAAGTGGTTCTTCGACCACGCGGGCGACTTCAAGGCCGCCGGCGTCAAGGGCATGATCTACCGCGGCTACAAGGACAGCCCCACGTTCAACCTCGCCAACTACTACGGTTGGGCGGAACGGTACTGGGGTCTCACCCGCGCCGACGGGAGCGCGAAGCCCTCGCTCTGGACGTGGGTCAACGGCGTGAAGGCCGTGCGCGGCGGCGCCGTCTCCGCGCCCTCGCCGGACCCCTCGCCGGCTCCGACGCCCACGCTCACGACGAGCATCTCCGGACCCGTGATCGAGGCCGAGGCGATGGCGAAGCGGACGGGGGGCGGCGTCGTCTCGGACGGCGCGGCCTCCGGCGGCCGGACGTGGAAGCAGTGGTCGAACGGCCACGTCGCGCAGGACATGAAGTTCCCCGACGGCGGGTCCCACACGGTCTCGTTCGTCGCGCGCGGACAGTACGCGAACGGCGCGTGGCCGAAGGCCGTGCTGAGCGTCGGCGGACAGGCCGTCGCCACGTTCACCGTCGGCTCCTCGACCTACAAGACCTACGCCGCGACGGTGAGCGTGCCCGCGGGCGCGGTGCGCGAGGTCAAGGTCGCGTTCGTGAACGACTACGCGGGAAGCGCCGGCGACCGCAACCTGTACGTCGACCGCGTCGCCATCGGATCCGGCGGCTCCGCGGCGCCCGCGCCGCAGCCGACGGGCGGCGCGCCCGGCAAGTTCGAGGCCGAATCCTTCGCTTCGCGGCCCGTCGGCGGCCGCTACTCGGACGGATCCGCTTCCGGGGGAGCGGGCTGGAACATCTGGAGCAACGGCGAGATCCGCCAATCGGTCTCCATCCCGGAGTCGGGAACTTACAAGTTCACGATCCGCGCGAAGGGGGACAAGGCGGGCGGCGTCGCCCCGAAGATGAGCCTGAAGATCGACGGCGCGACCAAGGCGACGTGGACGGTCTCGGCGACGAGCCACACGGACCACGTCGCGTACGTGCACGTGCCAGCGGGCGCGCGCACGGTCGCGATCGCGTTCACGAACGACGCCCGGATCGGGTCCGAGGACCGCAACCTGCGCGTCGACTTCGTGGACGTGCGCAGGTAACGGCGAAGGCTTCAAGGGGCCGAGGCGGAATCCTCGCGCGTGGGCGCCGCGCGCGAGAGCTTCCTCCTCGGCCTCAAGACCCTCGCCGTGCTCCTCGGGGCCGTGCTCCTTTTCGCGGGCGCGACCGAGGTCGTCTCGGAATACCTCGCCGGCCGCGGCGTCGCGTGGGGCGGTCTCGGCGCCGCCCTCGCGGGCGTCATCCTCGTCGGCTGGCCCCTCGTCGTCGCCGTGCGCGAGCTCGTCGCGCGCGAGCGCGCCTCCTGAGGCGGCAACGCTTATCCCGCCTCCGGCCGCTCGTCGCGGCATGACCGACGGCGGACGGCTCGTCGCGAAGGCCCTGAAGCGCGAGGGCGTGAAGGTCGCCTTCACGCTCTGCGGCGGCCACATCATGCCCATCTACGAAGGCTGCCTCGACGAGGGCATCCGCGTCGTGGACGTGCGCCACGAGCAGGCCGCCGCGATGGCCGCCGACGGTTGGGCGCGCGCGACGCTCGGCGACCCCGGCGTCGCGCTCGTGACCGCGGGTCCGGGCGTCATGAACGCCGTCACGGGTCTCGCGAACGCTCACCGCTTCGACGCGCCGATGGTCTGCCTCGGCGGCCAGGGCGACTTCGCGCGCTTCGACCAGGGCGCGCTGCAGGAAGGCACCCAGCTTCCCGTCGTCGCGCCCGTCACGAAGTGGGCGCGCGGCGTCTACGAGACGCGCCGGCTCGGCGAATACGTCGCGACGGCCTTCCGGCAGGCGACCGCGCCGCGCACGGGACCCGCCTATCTCGAGGTGCCGTGGGACATCCTCTTCGGCGACGCGGAGGAGCCGCCCGTCGCGCGCGGGGCCACGCGCATCGACGCGCGGCCGCGCGGCGACCCCGAGGCCGTCGAAGCCGCCGCCCGCCTCCTCGCGGCCGCCGAGCGTCCCGTCGTCATCGCCGGCACGAGCGTCGGCTGGTGCCGCGCCGCGGGCGCGCTCGCCGACCTCGCGCAGGTCCTCGGCGCGCCGGTCTTCCTGAACGGCCTCGCGCGCGGCTCGCTCGCGCCAGGCGATCCGCATTTCTTCAACCTCGCGCGCGGGCGCGCGCTCGCGGAGTGCGACGTCCTCCTCGACGTCGGCACCCCGTTCGACTTCCGCCTCAACTACGGCGAGTCCGTGCCGGCCGCTGCGCAGGTGGTCCGCGTCGAGGTCGACGCGCCGCAGATCGCGCTCAACCGCAACGTCGACGTGGGCCTCGTGGGCCACGTGGGCGCCGTCCTCGAAGACCTCGCGCGCGCGCTCAAGGGCCGAGCGACCCCCGACCGCGCGCGCTGGCTCGCGGCGCTCCGCGAGGAGGAGGCCCGCAAGCTCGCGGTCTGGGCCGACGATCTCGCGAGCGGCCAGACGCCGATCCACAGCTACCGTTTCCTCAAAGACCTCGCCTCCGTCGTGGACCGCGACACCGTCGTCGTGGGCGACGGCGGCAACGTCGTCGCGACCGCCGCGAAGGTGATCCCCGTCGCGGGCCCCGGCCGCTGGATGGACCCCGGTCCCCTCGGCTGCCTCGGCGTGGGCGTCCCGTTCGCGATGGCCGCGAAGCTCGCGCACCCCGACCGCAAGGTCGTCGTGCTATCGGGCGACGGATCCTTCGGCCTCAACGGCTTCGAGATCGATTCCTGCGTCCGCCAGGACATCCCCGTCGTGGTCGTCGTCGCGAATGACGGCGCGTGGACGCAGATCCGCGCCCCGCAGGTCGGCCTCTACGGCGAGGAGCGCGCGGTGGCCACGAAGCTCGGCGAGAAGACCCGGTACGACCTCGTCGCGGAAGCGCTCGGGGCGCACGGGGAGCTTGTGACGGAACCCGGCGGGATCATCCCCGCGCTCAAGCGGGCGCAGGCCACGAACCGGCCCGCGGTCGTGAACGTGGTCATCGACCCGGCCACGAACCAGGGAAGCGGGAAGCCGATGTGACGGCGCAGGACTTCGTCCTGCGCTTCCCCGCTCGACGGCGGCGCTCGCTTCGCTCGGCCTCGGGCGGCCTGCGGCCGCCCTCTTCGGGGCGCTCGCGCGCCCATCCCCGCTCTCGTGGTAGAAGGATGGAGACTGCGGGTTAGCTGTGTGAAATCTCGTGGGCTTGGCCTCGCTTCGCTCGGCCTCGGGCGGCGTGCGGCCGCCCTCTTCGGGGCGCTTGCGCGCCCATCCCCGCTTTCGTGGTCGATGGCGCGAAAGCGCTCGCTCCGCTCGCGCTCGTTTCTTGTCTACGCGCCGCGAGGTCGGGGGCTATTTCTTCGCCGCGTACATCGCCCACACGTCCTCGTGCGAGCGCGCCCAGTCGCCGGGCTTGAGCCAGGAGGGGTCGACGAAGGCGAGCTCCCGGTACCAGCTCGGGGGGCCGTGCGGCCACAGGCCCTGCGCGGTCGGGCGCGGGACCTGGGCCTCGAAGAGGAAATTCACATCCCAGTGGTGCGTGCCGGGATAGACGGCGGATTCGTAGGCCTCGCTCGCATAACGGACGAAGCGCGGCTCGACGCGGACGCGGACGAGGTCGTCGGCGATGGACCGGGCCGCGGTCTCGGGGGATTCGCCGAAGCGGAGATGGCGCGCGGGGAGCGTCCAGCCGCCGCTGAATCGCTTGCGGCGCTCCTCGTCCATGCCGGTGAGGCCTTCGAGCTTCGCGTCTTCCGCGTTGTACTTGCCGAGGAGCACACGGCCCTGGTCGTCACGGACGGCGAGGAAGGCCGAGAGGCAGAGGCCGCCGGCGGGAACGTCGCGGGAGCCGAGGGGAGGAGCGCGGGGGCCGAACCAGGCGAAGGTGCCCATGCGCGCGGGAAAGGCCCGGGGTGGCTTGGAACCTTCGGGGTCAGGCGCGCGTCCTGAGCACGCGCTTCTCCGTCACGATGAGGTCCATCGGTTCATCGTGCGGCTCGTCCGGGAGCGCTTCGACGATCTGCGCCTCGAAGGCGAGACCGATGCGGAGACCCGGCCGGTCGCGGAGATACCGGTCGAAATAGCCGCGCCCGGTGCCGAGTCGGTGGCCGCGCGGGTCGAAGGCGACGCCGGGCACCACGATCGCGTCGAGGTTCTCCGGCATGGGCGCCGTGGAGGCGGGTTCCCGGATGCCGAAGGCGCCGGGCCTGAGCGCGGCGGGGTCCGCGACCGCGTGGAACGTGAGCGCGCCCGTCGCGCGGTCCACGCGCGGCAGGGCGACGCGCACGCCGCGCCGGAGGGCGTCGGCGAGGAGGCCGTCGGTCGGCATCTCGGATCCCCGCGCGGCGTAGAATCCGACGGTCGCGCCGGGGCGCATCACGGAGAGGCCGAGGAGGCGCTTCGTGGCCTTCGAGGCGAGCGAGGCGCGCAGGTCGGGCTCGATCGCGTCGCGGCGGGCGAGGGCCTCGCGGCGAAGCGCAGTCTTGAGGTCGGCGGCCGACGCGCGGCGGGGGGCCATCACGCGGCCTTCCGGCGTCCTTCGAGGAGGTCGTCGATGCGGCGCACGGATTCGGCGTCCTTGCGCCCCTCGTAGAGGTCGCGGGCCCGGCGGAGGACGTCGCGTCCGCGGTCGGATTCGCCCGTCTCGAGAAGGAGGCGGCCCTGCGCCCAGAGCACCTCCGGGAGGAATTCGCTCGGTCCCGTCTCGACGCTCGCGAGCGCGGCCTCGAGGTGCTTCTTCGCCTCCGCGTGGCGCCGGAGGTCCATGAGGACCCACGCGAGGTTCAGGTTCAGCGAACCCGCGTAGAGCCGGAGCGCCGCGGCCGTCACGACCTCGACGCCCTTCGTGAGGTGGGGCAGCGCCTCGGCCGGGCGGCCGAGGAGTCGCAGCGTTTCGCCGAGGTTCCCATACGCTTTCGCGAGGAAGGCGGGCTCGGCGCCGTGCTTGAGGGCGTACGCGACGTTGTCCTCGAAGACGCGGCGCGCGCCTTCGCGGTCGCCGCTTTCGAAGACGAGGATCCCGTAGGCGTTCAGGAGGTCGGCGACGTACGGCTCGCCCTCGCGATCCTTCAGGTCCTCGAGGATGCCGTGCACGAGCGCGATGCCCTTCGCGAGGTCGCCGCGGAAGCGGTGCGCCTGCGCGGCCTCGCGTCCGGCGAGGGCGACGAGCTCGGGGTCGCGGATCCCGCGCGCGACCTCGAGGCTGCGCTCGGCCGCCGCGAGCGCCTGCTCGGGCTTGCCGCGGTGGACGAGGATGCGCGCCTCGAGGAGGTGCTTCCAGCCGCGCTGACGGGCGGAGACCCGCGCTTCGCGGAAGGATTCGAGCACCGAGAACAGCTCGGCGTGGTAGCCGCGCGAGACGAGGTTCATGCCGTGCGTCACCGCGAGGGCGGCGGCCTCCTCGTCGCGGTCCGCGGCGCGCAGGTGGTGCATCGATTCGACGAGCGCGCCTTCGCCCGCCACCGTCTGGTAGTGCTGCGCGGCCTCGGCGTGGAGGCGCCGCGCGACGACGGCGGGGAGGCGCCGCAGGTAGTAGTCGCGCAGGAGGTCGTGGAGGCCGATCGCGTCCCCGTCGCGGATGAGCAGTCCCCGCTCGACGAGGATCGTGAGCGGACCCGCCTCGTCCCGGGCGGGCGCGAGGATGGACGGCGAGACGGGGAAGCGGTGGATCGCGGCCCTGAGGAGGATGCGCCGCTCGGCGTCGCCCAGCCCGCGGTCGACCTCCTCCTCGAGCCACGCCTGGACGTCGCGCGAGGCGCCGGGGCGCGTCCCCGGCTGCACGAGGCGCAGGTAGAGGGGGTGGCCGCGGGTCACGCGGACGACCTCGGGAATCTCCCGCTCGGCGAAGCCGCGCTCGGCGAGGAGCGCGTGGCTCTCGTCGTCGCCGAGGACGCCGAGCGTCAGGCGCTCAAACCCCTTGCTCGACCCGAGCCGGTCGGCGACGCGGCCCATCTCCCGCCCGATCACGAGGAGGCGGGGGCCGCCCGAGACCGCGGCCTTCGCGAGGCGCTCGAGGAGCGGCTCGACCTCGGGCATGATCTTCTGGGCGTCGTCGAGGATGATGATCCCACGGGCCGAGGCGAGGCTGTCGGCGAGCGCGCCGCGCGCCTGGTCGAGGCTCGGCGCGGGCTGCGCGGCCATGAACGTCGCGAGCTCGCGACGCCCCTGGAGGGCGAGGAACTCGGAGAGGTGGAGGAGCACGTTGCGGAGGGTCGAGAGGCTGTTGAACGTGTAGACGTGCACGGGGTCGCGCAGTCCCGCGGCCTCGAGCGCGCGGCCCGCGAGGCTCGATTTGCCGATGCCGCCCGGGCCTTCGAGCAGGAACGTGCCGCCGCCCCGCTCGAGCCACAGGCGCAGGCGCGCGAGCTCGGGCCCGCGACCGACGAAGAGCCGCGGCGAAGGGAGGCGCGCCGGCGCGCGGCCCGCGCCCGCGGCCGCCGCCGGGCCGCTCGCGACGGCGCCGGGCGCGCCGCCGAGGGCGCGCGCGGCCTGGCGGCCCCGCTCGGAGAGGAAGAACGCCTGCCGCTTGTGGTTCTGACCCGAGATCGCGCGGCGCTCGCTCGTCACGAGCTGCCGGTCGCGCAGCCGCTGCAGGATCTCGCTCGCCGTGTTGCGGGCGACGCCCACCGCGTCGGCGATGCCTTCCTGGCAGAGCGCGAAGGGAACCGCGTAGGCGTCGCGCTTCACGGCGTCGTGGGCGAGCAGGTGGAGGAGGACGCGGTCCTCGGAGTTCATCCGGCCGACAGCCCTCGGGGGGGTTCTTAAACCCTCTAGTGGGCCCGTATTCCAATTGTCGGGGCTTTGTCAGGCGGTTGTCGCCTCACCCGACAGGGGAAAATGCGGTGAAAACGGGCACCTTCCAGCCCGTGTTCGAAAGAAATGGGCGCTCGGCAAAGTCCAATCTCCACATGGAGGGGTTCGGTTCCGAAGCCAATCGTCACTGCGCCCGCGCCCGCGAAGGCCGATCCCGCGTAAAGCCCTTGGCTTCCCGCGCTACGCCTTCAGGATGGGCGTCTTGCGGCCCCGCTCGTCGATCGCGACGAAGGTGCCGGTGACGGTGAGGACGTCCCACGCCTCGTGGCTCGTGGGGCGGCGCGCCGTGACCTTGAGCTCGATGTGCACCGACGTCGTGCCCCACCGCGCGACGCGTCCGTAGAACTCCACCATGTCGCCGGGGTTCACGGTGCTCGTGAAGTTGATCTCGGTGAAGGCCTTGGTCACCATCGTCGGGTTGCGCGTGACCATCCCGGCGTAGATGGCGCCGGCCTCGTCGACCCAGCCCATCATCGTGCCGCCCCAGAGGGTTCCGCTGTGGCCGGTGTCCTTGATCAGGCAGAGACGGCGCGTCACGAGCTCGTACGGCGTGTCCATCGCGGGCACCGCGACGGCAAGCGCGCGCCCCATCCTAAAGGCGATCGTATGGGGCGGCGGGCCTCGCGCTCCGTCTTCGCGCGCGCCTTGCGCCCTCGGCGCGCGACCGCGTTGATACCAACGCGTCCCGGCCGCGTCCCCGCGTCGCCGCATCGCTTCATTCCCGGCAAACCGCGTTTCCAACGGAAGAAACGCCGATGTTTACCAGTAACCTTATCATGGTACGCCACATTGTTGGTACGGGATGCCACATGGCTTACCAACACGAGGGGTTCACCCTCTACTCGAAGAACGTGACGCTCAAGGGCGGTCGCACGCAGACGATCTACTTCTTCTCGCGCCGCACTCCCAAGAGCGGTGTGCAGGCTGAAATCCCCCCCGGCATGGAGGTCTCGACGGTGGCCCGCACGGGCCTGCCCGTCCTCCGGAAGATCGGGGGCAGCAAGTGGCGCACGCTCCGCGCCCAGCAGAAGAAGAACCGCGCCGCCCGCAAGGAGCGCCGCGAGGCCCGGATCAAGGCCGAGCGCGAGGCCCGCAAGGCCCGTGCCGCCGCCCGCCGCGCCGCGAAGACGAAGAAGGGAACGAAGACCGCGAAGCCCGTGAAGAAGGCGACGAAGGTCAAGGCCAAGCCGAAGGGCAAGGCCAAGAAGGCCACGAAGGTCTCCAAGGCCAAGCCGAAGGGCAAGGCCAAGAAGGGCCGCCGATAGGCCCCGTTCCCGCCGGGCGGTCGTTCCCGCCCGGCGCGACTCCTTTTTTCTCGTCCGGGATCCCAGCGCAGGCTCCCGCGCATGGCCTCGCCGGGCGCCCGCCCGCGTGGAAAGGTCGGCGCTCGGATGCAGTCAGAATGTGCGGTCACAGCCGGGGCTCGTTGACCCTCTTCTCCTCATCGCGCCGCGCGTCCATCCGGGCCGCGGGTGAAGAAGCTTGCCTCCCGCGGCGACGCGGGCGGGGCCGCCGGGGGGCCATGAAGGTTCCCTCGACGGCGTCGGCGCCGTCCGTCGCGGCCTTAAATCCCGGGGGCGCGAGACGGGGGCCCGCGGTTCCGGCATGGAGGCCCTGCTCGCCCTCGAAGAGGTCCTGCGGAAGCGGTGGAACGACGTCGCGCGCGAGCTTCCAGGCCGCACGCCGGCCCACGATCTGCGCTTCTCGGGGCGCGTGACGAACGCATGGGCCCTCATCTACTTCCGCCGCAAGGCGGTCCGCTTCTCCCCCTACCTTTTCCTGCTCGAGCCCCAGCGCCTCCACCACCGGAACTACTGGCGGGAGCTCGACGCGACGCTCAAGCACGAGGTCGTCCACGCGCACCTCTACGCCGCCGCGAACGAGACCTCCCACACCGAGCGGTTCCACGACCTCCTCGAAGGGCTCGGGGTCCGCGCGAACGGCGACCACGACCTGGGTCCGGAGAACGCGACCTTCCGGTACGTCTATCGGTGCGTCACCTGCCGCGCCGCCTGGCGGCGACGCGTTCCCCTGCGCGGGTCGTGGTCCTGCGGCCGGTGCCAGCCGGGTCGATACCACCGGGACTTCGCGATGAAGCTCGAAGAGGTCCTTCCGTCGCCCCTCGAACGTCTCGCGGGGCGCGAGCGCGTCATCTGGGCGACGGTCGACGCGGCGTCCCGTCATATCTGAGAACGGCGCGGAGGTTTCCGAGCTCCGCCTCGAGGCCTGCGTAGATCGCTTCGAGCGTGCCGTCGGGGGCCCTGACCGTCTCGAGGAACGCGCGGTCGAGGTCGACGCGCGGCGCGCGGCGGTCGCGCACGTCCTCCCACAGCGAGCCGAGGGGCGCTTCGCGGGCGCGCTCGTAGAGGTCGAGGAGGCGCCGCCGCGTCGCCGCGTCGAGGGCGCCCGGATCCGGCGCCGGGATGCGGGCCATGAGACCCTTGTCGAGGCGGATCCAGGATCCGCGCGTCTCGGACCGCACGCGGACGAGCGCCAGGGCGAAGCTCGCGGTGTTGAGCCAGAGCGCGAGGATGCGAAGCGCCTCGTCGTCGTCCGCCTCGACGCGCCAGGCGTCGCCCGCGCAAAAGAGGCCCTTCGGGTGATGGACCGCGAGCGCCCGCGTTCCGGGAGCCCCCAGGTCCATCTTGTAGAGGAGCGCGAGGCGGCCCGTGTGGCGCGTCACGGTGGCGCGCCATCGGTCCCATCCGCGCGGAGGGGCCACGCCGTCGAGGGGCGCGAGGGCCACCCAGTCCTCGCGTCCCTCGAGGGCGAGGTGGCTCGACTGGCTGATGCGGCGCAGGCAGGGGGCCGCGGACGCCGGATCGAAGGGCGCGCGCTTTCCGGTCGCGCGGTCGAAGGCAAAACCGTCCTCGAGCACCCAACGATCGACCCGCTTGAGGGCCCGCAGGGGGTCGCTCAGGACGATGAGGTCGAAGGCGCCCTCGCGACCCGGGGCCCGGAGGCTCTCCTCCACCGTCGCGTCGAGGCCCCGAAGGACCTCCGCGAGCGCGGGAAGGCCCGCGAAGGCGACGTCGAGGGCGCTCACGGCGGCGAGGCCGAGGTCCGTCGAGAGGGCGAGGCGCTCGGCGAGCGCGCGCCCGTCGCGGGCAAGCGCAGCCTGGAGCGGCTGACCGGCGCCGGCGGCATCCGCCATGCGACCCGCCCGGTCCCGCGCGACCGCGCTCGTCCATCGCGACGGGTCGTCCGCGAGCGTCGCGAGGCGCACGCGATGGCCCGCGCGCGGCGGACGCTTCTCGGCGACCAGCATGACCTCGCGGAAGTCCGCGTCGTCGCTGAAGGCCGCCCGGCCCGTCGTCGTCACGACGTGCTCGACGGTGTAGTCGGTGAGCAGGCGCTCGACGACGCCCTGGAACGCCTTGCCCGAGAGGGTCGAGGCCGGGAGGACGGCGCCGAGGCGCCCGCCCGGGGCGAGAACGCGGTCGGCGAGGAGGAGGAAGTAACCGTGGAGCGCGAGCTGGCCCGTGATCTCCGGATAGTCCGCGAAGCGCGACCGGAGGGTCGCTTTCAGGGCGGGCGGGAGCCTCTGGAAACGCGTGAACGGGGGGTTCATCAGGACCACGTCGACGGGCGGGTGGCGTCCGCGCGTCGTTCCGTCCGCGAGCGCGATGCGCGGCCCGTCGCCCGCGTGGAGCGCGAGCTGCACGGCCGCGAGGTGCGCGCTCGCCGGCATGACGTCGCGCCCCTCGAGGTCGGAGGGCGCGCCGCCGCCCAGGGCGCGTTTCGCGCGCCAGGCGGCGATGAGCAGGGCGCCGGATCCGCAGGCGGGGTCGAGGACGCGCGCGTCGGCGTGGGTGACGGTGAGCGTCGCAAGAAGGTCCGCGGCCTCCGAGTTCGTGTAGTACGCGGCGACGACCTTCCGCACGGCGCGCGGGATGAGGTTGTGGAACACCTTCCCGAGGACGTCCACCGGGAGGCGCTCGGGGCGGGCCTCGTCGAGCGCGCGGAGGGTCGCGTCCACCGCGCGCGCCGGCACGGCGGGAAGCCGCGGCGCGAACGCCGCGGGCTGGCGTCGCGCGGCCTCGCTTCCGCCGAAGAAGGCGGCGAGCCCCGCGCCGTCGAGGCCGCGCGGAACCGCCGGGAGCGGCCGGTCGCGTCCGAGGATGCGGTACGCGAGGGCCTGTCCCACGAGAAGGAAGGCCGCGGCTTCGCGCTCGGCCTTCGCCTCGACCCGGGGCGCCTCCTCGTCGAGGATGCTGCCGAAGGCGCCCCGGCCCGCGGGGTCGCCGTCGGGAACCGCGCGGGCGACGTGGAGGACGACGCGTCGGAGGCGCTTCGCGAGGTCGACGCTGCGGAGCGTCTCGTCGTCCACGCGCCCGGATGCGCGGCGGGCGTGAAATGCCTTCCGCGTTCGCGCCGCGACTCCGGGGGAAGCCTCAAGCCGCCCCGCATCGTCGACCGCCTGCATGCGGCGCCTGAGCTGGTCGTCGATGTCGACGTACGAGGGGTGCCCGCTGCGGTGGCGATTCCTTTACGTGGACCGGCTTCCCCAGGCGCCGAAGGGCTACTTCTCGTTCGGAAGCGCCCTCCACGAGGCCCTCGAAGCGTGGGCGACGGCCGAGCCCGGGCCGGCGTCCCTCGAGGCGACCCTCGAGGCCTACCGCAAGGCGTGGTCCGACGACGGCTTCCCCGACGCCGCGACCGCCGCGCGCGAGCGCGCCGCGGGAGAGGCCGTCCTCGAGCGGTTCTGGCGCGCGGAGACGCCCCGGTTCGCGCCTCCGGTCGCGGTCGAGCTTCCGTTCACGATCGACGTCGAAGGGGTGCCCGTCACGGGTTTCATCGACCGCGTCGACCGCGAGGGCGGCGGCTTCGCGATCGTCGACTACAAGTCGGGCCGGCGAGCGATGACGCGCCGCGACGCGGCGACGAGCGGTCAGCTCACGCTTTACCAGATGGCGGTCGACGACCTCTTCGGCCGCGTGGAGCGCCTGACGCTCCACAACCTCCGCTCGAACGTCCCCGTGAGCGCGCCCCGGCACGACCGGGCCGCCGTCGCCTCCATCGCGGACCGCGTGGTCGCGACCGCCGAGGCCATCGAGGCCGGTCGCTTCGATCCGAGGCTCAATCGCGAATGCCCGTGCGAATTCGCGAACCGTTGTCCATACTTCGCGGAAACCGCGCCGTCGGCTGAAAAGCGGCTCCCGTTCGCGGGCGGCGGCGTGGGCGACCTCGCGAGGCGCTACGTCGCGCTCAAGGAGACGGCGCGGGCGGCCGAGGCCGAGGCGGCGGGCGTCGCGGACGAGATCCTCGCCTACATGGACGCGCGCGGGGTCCGTCGCGTGGAGGCCGGGGAGGGCCGCCCCGTGACGGTGGTGGAGGCCACGAGCAGGGCCTTCGATCTCGACGAGGCCCGACGCGTCCTCGCGGAGGCGGGGCTTCTCGACCGCGCGCTCGACGTCGACGAGAGGCGCGTGCGCGCCCTCATGGCGGACCCCGAGGCCCCGCGCGAGGTGCGGCGGCGGCTCGCCGCGCTCGAGCGCGTGACGGCGCGATCGCGGTTCCTGCGCATCGGCAAGACGCTCGAGGAATCGGGCGAGCCCGACGAGGGTCTCACGCGTTCCACTTGATGGAGCAGCCGATCGCGCGCGTCACCGGCTTCGCGACCGGGCGTCCCGCGAGAAGGTCTTCGACCGCGTTTTCGAGGTATTTCTCCTTGACCTTCTCCGGGTGGTCCTTCTCGTCGTCGAAACGGCCCTGGTAACGGAGGCGGCGGTCGGCGTCGAAGAGCATGAACTGCGGCGTGCAGACGGCGCCGTAGGCGTGCGCGACCGACTGGTCCTCGTCGCGCAGATAATCGAACGTGTATCCCTTGTCCGCGGCGCGCGAGACCATGTGGGGGAAATCGTCCTCGGGATACCTCGTGGTCTCGTTCGAGTTGATGGCGACCATCGCGACCCCGCGCGGCTCGTACGCGAGCGCGAAGCCGATCATCCGCTCCTCGTAGGCGCGCACGTAAGGGCAATGGTTGCACGAGAAGACCACCACGAGCGCCGGCTTCGACGCGTAGTCCGAGAGCGCGTGGCGGCGGCCGTCGACGCCCGGAAGCGAGAAGTCGGGCGCGCGGTCGCCCGGGTTCAGCTTGTAGAGTCCGGAGGCTTCCACGCGGGACGCACCGTCGCGGAGGCGGATGACGGTTGCGGATCACGCGCCGGCGGGCTCCGAGCGGAGCGTGAAGCGCACGTCGGTCCCCCCTTCGGGCGAGGAGAGGATCCAGATGTTGCCGCCTTCCTGCGTGATCGCGCGCATCGCGACGGTGAGGCCCGCCCCGACCCGGCCGCGCTCGGCGGTGACGTGGCCGCGATGGAAGAGGTGGAACACGCGCTCGCGATGTTCCTCGGGGATTCCGGGCCCGTTGTCGCGGACAGAGACTTCGACGAAGCCGTCGGGGCGAGTTTCGGCCCGGATCCAGACATGGGGCCGCGGATTCGCCACGTTGTGGATGATGGCGTTTTCGACGATATTGTGGAGAGCGACGTACACCCGTTCGCGGTTCGCAGCGACCTGCGGCATCGGCGTCTCGAGGGTCGCCCGAGCGTCGCGCTCGGCGCAAAGCAGCGTCAGATCGTCGATCACCTGCCGGGCGACGTCCGCGAGTTGCCAGCTCGGGGCGGCGGGCAAGCTCCGCGAGACGCGGCTGAGCTCGAGGAGCCGCGAGATCATGGATTTGACGCGCTCGGACGTCTCGGCGATCTGCGCGAGCTCCTCGCGCGCCGCCTGCGATCGCCCCTGCGCGAGATCCTGGCGGGCGAAATCCGCGAGCGTTCCGATGCGCCGCAGCGGTTCCGAGAGATCGTGGCTCGCACGGTAGGCGAACGCCTCGAATTCTTCGGAAAACCGCCGTTCGCTCGCGAGCGCCACCTTGAGACGCTCCTGGGCCAGCATGCGATCCGCGACCGCCCCGACCTCCTGCGCGAGGACCTCGATCCATCGCGCGATCGCGGGATCGTCGAGCGAACCGTCTTCCCTGGTGGGGACTTCGCGCGTGAGGCCCACCACAAGGACGCCAAAGGGCTCGCCGGAGAGCGATTCTAGCGGCACGGCGGTGGAGCAATGCAGACCATGCGCAAGAAGCGACGCGCGGATGCGGTCGTCCATGGGCGCATCGGCGAACCGGAGAACCTGGATCCCGCCGACGCCCGCGAACGCGCGGGTGATGTGATTGTCCTCCACGTCGACCGAGATCGAGTGGTGCTCGACGTATTCGCTGAGCTCGGGCGGGTGGCCGAGGCTCGCGACCATGACGAGGCGGCGCGTTCCAGGCTTGAGCAGGTAGGCCCCGATGGCGCCCGCGAGCTCGATGCGGTCGCGGAAGATCGCGAGGGCCGCCCGGAGGGCGTCGGCCGTCGTGTTCGTCCGCCATACGGCATGCTGGGCGTCGACGATCGCCCCGAGACGCTCGTGGGTCTCGAATATCTCGCTCACGTCGCGCGCGACGAAGAGCACGCGGGCGCCGTCGGGGGTCTCGATGCCATTGGCCGTGGCCTCCATGCGGCGTCGTCGCCCGTCCGCCGCGATGACGCCGAACGTGCCCTCGGCGTAGCCGTCGCCGAGGGCCCTTTCAAGCATCGCGGCCGCAACGTGCGCATCCTCCTTCGCAACGCAATCCAGGATGGTGAGACGGTTCACGACCGCCTCCGGAGGGCGACCGATGAGCTCCGAGCACCGGTTCCCGAGGTGGCAGACGAGCCCCGTCTCATCCGCGACGACAAGAAGCGTGTTCGCGCTCGCAAGCAGCCCCCGGAAGAGAGCGGCGGCTTCTCCGTCGTCCTCGACGCGGGGCGCATCCGCCGGTAGCTGCATCCGGATCGCGTTGGCGGGACGGATGGATAAGCATGACGCCCAAGATGTCCAGGGAGGCTTACCCGTCCTGGGGAACGGCCGGTCGGCTATGTATAGGTGGATGACCAGAGCCTGAAACCGTGCCTGCCCTCAAGATCGCCGCTCCCGCCCCAATGCCGCGCGAAGAGAAGGTGCTCGCCGCAGCGGGGACCTTCACGGGTCTCTGGGCCCTGACGTGGCTCGGCGCGAGCGCGGGGGCCGCGGGGGCCGCCATCCAGGGCGGGTTCGCGGTGGGCGGCGTGATGGCCGCTTCCGGTCTGACGCTCCTCTGGTGGAAGACGCGGGCGATCAAGGAGCTCCACGACGCCGCCCAGGAAGAGGACGCGCACGCCGCGGCCGAGGGCGAAGGGAAGGACCCCGAGTACGAGACGCGCGTGGACGGGTAGTCCGCTCTGTCCGGTCGGACGCGTTCGGGTCGGAGGCCGTCGTTTTGCCGATGGGGCCTGTGTTCCCCCGAACGCCGCGCGAAAATCCTATAACCACTGAAGTCGAAGGCTCCCTTGGCTGGTTGTGTTCTACAAGGTGACTTGATTGGCGAACACGAAGCGATCCAACGAACCGTTCAAGAGGCACCACTGGAAGAGCGCGCGGACGGAGCGGCGAGGCCGCTTCGCGCATGCCGCGAAGCTGTTCCCGACGGTGGCCCACGAGGACATGGATGCGGCCGACCCCTTCTTCGAGGCGGTCGACCAGGACCTGCACTTCCGCCGGCGCGGCGGGTGGATCACCGCGGACAAGAAGCACATCCGCTTCCTGCTCGAGCGCGGCGCCATCCACGAAGCGCGCGCGGAGCTCCTGAAACGGAAGCTCCACCTGCGCGGCGCCTGACGGTCGTCCGTCAGGGCTTTGGGACGGCGCGCGCGTAGCGGCCGCATGGCCTCGCGCCGCGCGCTCGCGCTCGCCGTCCTCCTCGCTTTCCCGCTCATGCCCCCGGGGGGCGCGACCTCGACTGTCTGCGCGACGTGGACGTTCGACCTTTCGGCCGATCGCGCCGTGACCGTCGAATCCCCGCGCGTCGTCCGCGTCGCGCACCTCGATCTCGACCCTTCCGCGACCGCGCTCGGCCGCTTCACGGCGACCCTCACCGACGGCGCCGGCCGCGAGGTCGCGGTCCATCGCGCCCTCTTCGTCACGGGGACGGACCTCGACGCCTGGCGCCGCGAGACGCCGACGGGCGAGCCCGGAACGTGGATCCTGCGCGGCCACGGCGCGGGCGTCGGTCCCGTCCTGGTCCGCGTCTGCTTCGCTTGACGCGGCGGGGAGACCGCCGCCAGGCACCGAATTTATGGTTTCCCAGCGCCCCATGGAGGCCCATGGAGCGCGCACGCGTGCTGCGGGACGCCGGTTGGGTCCTCGTCGCCGCGTCGGCGGCGCTTGCGGCCTCCGCGTTCACCTTCGGCCGCGCGTCGGCCGAGAAGTGGCTACCCTCGGCGGGCATCGATCCCGCGGCCGCGGCGGCCTCGGCGGTCGCGCTCTCGGCCGTCGCGGGCGGTCTCGGCGCCATCCTCATTCTCACCGAGCGCTGGAGCGTCGACCCGCAGCGCGCGCCCCGGTGGTGGGCGTGGCGCCTGGCGCTCGCGGCCGTCGGCGCGTGGTGGGTGTTCCTCATCGCCTACATCGGCCGGCGATCGTTCGAGCCCGCGATCCGCGAAGCCGCGGGCGGCATCCTCGCGAACGTGGGATCCGTCGCCTTCGTCTCGGCGCTCGTGTTCGCGGTCGCGGCGATGGCGCTCTGGTGGCACGGCAAGCCCCAGACCCAGCGCTAGCGCGACGAGCAGCGCCCCGGCACCGGGCATCGGCCTCGGCGCCTCGATGGCCGGAGACGTCGCCCGCCAATCCTCCTCGAAACGGCCGAGCGCGTGCGCCGCGAGCGTCGCGTCCTCGAGCACCAGGTTCACCTCGCGGTTCGCAAGGGCCGATGCGCGGCCCCAATTGAGGCTTCCGACGACCACGACCCGACCGTCCGCGACGACGCCCTTGTTGTGGATCGTCGCGATCCCGGCCGGATTCGCCATCCGCGCTTCGAGCGGGAGGCGCTCGCGCGCGGCGATGGCGTTCAGGCGCGCCGCCGTCGCCGCGTTGTCGGGATCCATGAATCCCGCGTCGAGCATCACCCGGACGGAAACCCCGCGCCGCGCCGCGGCGACGAGCGACTCGACGTAGGGATTCGGCCCGTCGCTCCATCGCGTCTCCGCGCGCAGGAGCTGGACGTCGAGCGACCGCTCGGCCGAGGCGAGGACGCCGAGGAGGCCGTCGGGGGCGAGGCTCGCGTCCGGCGCGACGAGGAGGCGCGCTCGGCGCGGCCCCGCGCTCGTTGCCGCCGCATCCCATGCTTCGTGGGTTTCGGGCGGCGCGGCGAGGCGCGATGGCTCCCCGGGCTCGAGCGGAGCGGCGCGCGCGAAGTCGAGCGCGAAGACGCGCGCGAGATCCGCCGCGAGGCCGGCGTCCTCGACGACGACGCCCCACCCGCGGTTGCCGCGTTCCGATCGCGGAGACGGCGGATACGCCGAGCTGCCCCAGTTCTCGCTCGCGACGAGCGTCGCCCGTTCGTCCGCGACGACGTATTTCGCGTGCATCGCGCCCGCGCCCTCGACGAGGCGCACGGCCACGCCCGCTCGCGCGAGCGCCGCGAGGAGCCCCGACGAGTCGCCGGGAAACCCGCCCGCGGGCGCGCCTTCGACGAGGAGCCGCGTCCGCACGCCGCGTCGCGCCGCGTCGGCGAGGTCGACGGCGAGCGTCGGCGACGAGAGCGTGTAGACGGCGACGTCGAGCGACGCGCGCGCCTCGGCGAGGACGGCGCGCAGCACGGGCGTCCCCTCGCGCGGCGTGGCGAAGAGCGTCGCGCGGCCCGCGACGACGCGCGTCTCGGGTTTCGGGAGCCCGCCCGACGCGAGGCCGAGGTCGAGCGCCGCGCCCGTCGCGGGGTCGCGCGCGGGAAGCGTCGCGGTCTCGGCCGCGAGGAGCAGGACGGGCGTCGCGACGCGGGCCGGGTCGCGCGGGTCAGGGACGGGCCGCGGCGCGAGCGCGAGGAGCGCCCCCGCGGCGTCGCGGACGGCTGCCCCGTTCGGGGCTTCGACGGGCGCGAGCCGTGCGGCGTCGGCGGGCGCGAGCGCGACGCCGAAGGCGGTCTCGGCCACGATGCGGTCGCCCACGCGGACGCGCGCGCCTCCCGGGAGCGTCGAGGCGCCCGCCGGGATCTTCTTCGGATCGAGCGCCAAGGGGACGAGATCGACGTCGCCGGTCGCGCGCGCGGCGTAGCGCGCGCCCGCCACCCACGCGGCGCCGTCCCAGACCCGCGAGGCGGGCGACGCGGCGGACCCGATCCAGACGCGGACCTCGGCCCCTTCGGGCGCGGTCACGAAGACGCCGAACGGGGTTCCGTCGCCGGGGACCCAGCGCGGCGCTTCCACCGCGAGGGTCCCCGGCGAGGCCCCCGCGGGAGGGAGGCTGAGCCCGGGCGCCAGGACGACGAGGACGACGAGGAAGAGGTCGCCCACGCGCGCCCGGCGCATGTCCCCCTGAGGCGCGTTCGGGGCTTGGCGCTTGTCCGGAGGTCACCGATAGGCCTGGTATGCGGCAAGAAGCCCGAGGCCGAGCATCACGCCTCCGGCCACGCCGAAGAGCGTCATGAGGATCATCGACAGGAGCACGTAGAGCGCGACGACCCAGAGGGAGTAGACGAGGCCCGCGGCGAGCGCGGCCCAGAAGGCGGCCCACTGCGCGCCGAGGGCGATCATCATCGCAAAGAGCGCGGCGAGGAAGACGGCGAAGCCCCAGAAGAGGCCCGCGAAGGCCATGTCGAAGCCCCAGTCGCCGGACCAGGCCATGCCGCCCGAGGCGCCGCCGCCCGAGCGGCCTCCGGTCGAGGCGCCGCCCGAGGCTCCGCCGCCGGATGCGCCCGCGCCCTTCGAGCCGCCCGAGGCGCCGCCGGCCGAGGTCGAGGTCGAACCGCCCGAGGACCCGCCCGCGGACGTCGACGTGGACCCGCCGGACGAGCCGCCCGTCGACGTGGTGCCGCCGGTCGAGGTCGACCCGCCCGAACCGCCGCCCGCGCCCGCCTGCTGCGCGACGACGGCGTCCTCCTCGAGCGCGAAGTCGGGCGCGAGGGCGAGCGGCACGGCGAAGGCGCCGAACGCGACGACCGCGAGCGTCCACGTCGAAAGGAGGCGCATGACCCACGGACGCTATCGCGGGGTCATGAAGGCGGCGCAACCTTCAACGGCAGCCGCAGCGATGCGAAGCCGTGGCGCATCGACGCGCGTACGACCTCGCCCCGCTCCTCGTCGCCGCCGCGTTCTTCGCGGCCGTCGCGATCGCGGCATGGTTCGAGGGCAAGCCGCTCTGGACGGCGTACAACCTCGTGGGCGCCGCGCTCGCGCTCCTTCTCGCACTCCTCGTGCGAGGCCTCGACGTGCCGCTTCCGCGCGCGGCCGCCGCGGTGTGCTTCGCGACGGGCGTCCTGCACTACGTCGGCGGGTCGCTCGGCGGACATTTCGGCATCGCGGGCGTGAACGGGCTCTACGCCGTCTTCCCGTGGTGGGACCGCGTGACGCACTTCGCGGGCGCGGCCGGCGTCGCGGCGCTCGCGTTCGCGCTCGCCCGCGCGGTCGCGGCGAAGCGCGCGTGGGTGGTGCCGCGCGGATTCCTCGCGCTCTTCGCGTTCACGACGGCCCTCGCGGTGGGCGTCGGCGTGGAGCTTTTCGAGTTCGCGGCGTGGACCTTCTTCGCGACGATCGATCAGGGGTTCTACTCGAACACCATGATGGATCTCTATGACGACGTCGCGGGCGCGCTCTTCGGGGCGGCGCTTGCGCATGCGCTAGCGCGGGACGCGCCCTTGCCGTCCCAGGCGGCCGCGCCGGAGTGATTCACCAATTCTTCTCGGTCGAAATCTCGTGCGAGGTCGTCGTCTCGAGCCATTTCTCGGCCTCGATCGCGGCTTTGCAGCCGGACCCCGCGGCCGTGACGGCCTGCCGGTAGCGGTGGTCGAAGACGTCGCCCGCGACGAAGACGCCGGGGATCCTGGTGACGGTCTCGTTCGCGGGATTGACCTTGATGTAGCCCGTGGGCTCGAGCTCGAGGACGCCCTTGAAGACGTCCGTGTTGGGCTTGTGCCCGATCGCGAGGAAGAATCCGCCGACGGGAAGCTCGTATACGCGCTTCTCCTTCGTGTTCTCGAGCTTGAGGCCCGACACGCTCTGGTCGCCGAGGACGTCAAGGACCTCGGTGTTCCACACGACCTCGATCTTCGGATGGGAGAGGACGCGGTCCTGCATGATCTTCGAGGCGCGGAACTCGTCGCGGCGGTGGATCACGAAGACCTTGGTCGCGAACTTCGTGAGGAAGAGCGCCTCCTCCATCGCGGTGTCGCCGCCCCCGACGACGCCGACGATCTTCTCCTTGAAGAAGAAGCCGTCGCACGTCGCGCACGCGCTCACGCCCCGACCCCGCAGGCGCTGCTCGTTCTCGAGGCCGAGCCACTTCGCGCTCGCGCCCGTCGCGATGATGACGGCGCGCGCCTCGATGACCTCGTCCTCGACCCAGAGCTTCTTGATCGGTTTCGAGAAGTCGACCTTCGTGACGTCCTTGTCGATGAACTCCGTGCCGAAGCGCTCGGCCTGCTTGCGGAAGCGCTCCATGAGCTCCGGACCCGTGATCGCTTCGGCGAAGCCGGGGTAGTTCTCGACGTCCGACGTGATCATGAGCTGCCCGCCCGCCTCGTAGCCCGCGATGCACAGGGGCTTCAGGTTCGCGCGGGCGGTGTAGATGGCGGCCGTGAGGCCGGCCGGACCGCTCCCGATGATCACGACGTCGCGAGGCTCGGGCCTGGACATGGCTCCGGGGATGGCGGATTTCGATCAAGAACCTTCCCCACGCAGGGTGGGCGATTCCGACCGACCGTTCAACGCCGGCGCAGACCGAGGGCCGCCGCGAGCGCGACGGCCGCAAGCGCCAGGATCTCGACGCCCGGGGTCGCCTTCGGGAGCGAGACCTCCGTGGCCTTGATCGTGAAGGCGTCGATCTCCGCGCCCGTCCTGTCGAGCGTTCGGAGCGTGAGCTTCTCCGCCGAGACCTCGATCACCGAGAGGTGGTGCACCTGCGCGCCCTTCGCGTGCCAGCCCGGCGCGCCGTCGGGGCCCGGGTAGTCGTAGAGCTTGCGGCCGCCCCCGCCGGCGACGACGTACACCGGCGCGAGCCCCTTCGGATACTCGTCCCCGAGCATCGCGGGTTTCAGCTTCGTGACAGGGTACGTGCGACCGTACAGGTGGTCGTGGGCCGTGATCACGAGATCGACCTTGTGCTTCTCGTAGAGCGGCGCCCAGAGGGACTGGATCGCGTAGTCGCTCGAGTGGCGCCCGTGGCTGAAGGCCGGGTGGTGGTGATAGACGACGGTCCACTTCGTGTCGTCCTTCGCCGCGGCCGCAAGGGCCTCGTCGAGCCACAGGAGCAGCGTCGCGTTCGGCTTGACGTCGAGGTCGTCGCCGCAGGGGCGCGGGGGCGACCCGGTCGTCGTGCGGGACGTTCCGCCTTCGCAGACGAAGTTCGAGTTGACGCCGATGAACGTCACGTCGCCGGCCTTGAACGTGTAGTGGTGCTCGTCGCCCGGCAGGACGTACTGCGTGAGGAACTGGTGCCAGCCGACGTTCTTGTCGTACTCGTGGTTGCCCGCGACGGGCATCGTCGGGATGCTCGCCTGCACCGGCTCCATGAAGCGCATGAACGCGTCCCAGCCGGCGCGGCTATTCGAGTAGGCGAGGTCGCCGGGGATGACGACGAGGTCGGGCTGCTCCTTGATCGCGAGCTCGCGGATGTCGAACGCCGGGTGCTCCGTCTCGGTCGGATCCTTGCCGCCGTCGGGGCCCGTCGCGTCGACGCCGATGTCGCCGTAGGTGACGAACTTGATGGGCTCGCCGGGGCCGGGCACCATGCGGATCTCCTTCTGGGGCGAGAAACCGAACTGGGTCGTGCCCACGCGGTAGGATACCTTGACGCCGGGCGCGATCGGGCCGATCGTCTCGCCGTACACGTGGGAGGAGAGGGGCATCGCCTGGTCGACGGGGCTCGATCCCGCGGCCTTGATCTCGCCGAAATGCTTCGCGGGCGTCACCGTCTTCGCGCCGCCCTCGGGCGTCCACTCGATCACGGGGCTCGCGGTCGACGGGTACGCCGTGCCGACGACGGCCCAGTGAACGACGAACGTGCCGGGCTCGGCGCCGAGCGTGACGTGGATCTGCTCGGGCTTCGAAAGCTCGGGCGAGGCCTGCGCGCTTGCGAGGGGAGCGGCGAGGACGAGGAAGGCGAGAACGTAGGGGAGCCTCACGAGATCACGTCCGGAAGGAGGCCGGTCGGACACACGGCGGTGCCGGAGTTCGCGGCGAACGTGAACTTCATGTGCTTGACGCCCCACGTCTCGACGGTCGAGAAGGCGGCCCACCCGTCGCCTTCGATGTGCTTCTTGGCCGGGGTGTACTTGCGCAGCGACCCCTCCTTGGTCTTGGAAACCATGGAGTCCGCGTAGTGGGTCTCCCCCTCGACGTCGAAGCTCCAGACGAGCCAGTCGTGGCCCAGGTAGTCGCCCGCGACGACGGTCGCGTTGGGCTCGGGCCTCCACGTGCCGTCGGGGCCGAGGACGTCGAGCTGCAGGTTGCGGACCGTCGTGTGGAGCTCGGCGGTCGCCGGCGGCTTCTGCGGGAACACGGCGAAGCCCTTCGCGCTCCAGTTGACGACGAGGGCCTGGCCCTTGGTCTCCGATTCGAAGATGTTGGCCACGACAAACGCCTCTCCGGGGTTCTTGAACGGGACCGATTCCCAATAGAGACCTGCGCGACCGTCGCTGTGCACGTAGACCTCGATCGCGCCGAGGTCGTCGTCGCTCTCGGTCCACCGGCTGATGCACGTCCAGCCCGACCCGAGCGCCGGGCGACCGTCGAGGGAAGCGGGCGTGACGCGACTCGTCGCGCAGTCGAAGGTCGTGTTGTCCGGGTAAAGGACATCGCAGGCGCCCGCCGGGCCCGTATCCGAACCACCGTCGGGTCCGCCCACCTGGGCCGCGTTCGGCGTGACACATCCGGCGACGAGGAGGGCGAGGGCCGGGAGCAGGGCAGTGACGATGGCCTTGGCGAGCATCGTATCCGTCGGGCAGAAGCGATGGTCTTCAAAAACTTTGTCCGTGGTCCTCGGTGGCGCCGCTCATGGGACCGTGAATGGCCTCCCGGACGCGGCCTCCGGCCCTTCGGAGCCGAGAGGCGTGAACCCGGGAAGCTGGGAGAGCGAGCATCGCCCGCCCGTCGGGGATGGGTCGAACGCGTACTCCGGCCTCTTGACGCCCCAGGTCTCGACGGTGACGTAAGCCCCCCAGCCTTCGCCTTCGATCAGCCGGTCGTCCGGGGCGAAGACCTTCACGAACCCTTCCTTGGGCTTGGCGATCATCGGGTCGAGGTACCGGGTGGCGCCCCCGGCCTCCACGCCCACGACGAACCACTCGTGGCCGCCATACCGTCCCGCGATCACGTTCGAGGCGGCCGGGGCCCAGTTTCCGTCCGCGTCGCGCACGTCGGCGAAGAGGTTGCGCGTCATGAGGTGCAGCTCGCCCTTGGCGGGCGGCTTCTCGGGGAAGGGCGCGAAGCCCTTCGCGGTCCAGTTCGCGATGAGCGTCTGCCCTTTGCCGTCGGGCTCGAGGACGTTCGCGATGACGAAGGCCGCGCCCGGGTTCTTCCAGGGCCGCGCTTCCCAGTAGAGGCCGGCGCGGCCGTCGTCGTGCAGGTAGATTTCGAACACGGCCCTCGGATCGCCGTCCTCCTCCCACCGCAGCTTGCACGTCCACCCCGAATCGAAGGACGGCCGGGATGCGGACTCGGGTTGGACGGCCTGGGTGGTCGCGCAGTCGAAAGGCGACCCGTCGGGATACGTGACGTCGCACGCGCCCTCCGCATCTTCGCGCGAAGCGCCGGGAAGATCCGCGCCTCCGACGCAGCCGGCGAGGAGGATGGCCGCGGCGAGGACGAGGGTCGCAAGAAGGCGCTGCATCGGAACGGCTCCTGAGGCACGCGAGGTATGAAAAACCAGAACCTGCCCTGTCGGCTTCAGGCGAGGCGCTTGCGGAGGTCGTCGCGGATCTCCGCAAGGGTGCGTCCCTCGGTCGGGATGCCGAGGTCGCGGGCGGCCTTGAGGATCTTCTCGTCCTCGACCGACGTAGGCCTGGCGGTCGGCTCCGCGCCCTCCTTCGACGCCTTCGCGTACTCGGCCTTCGCGCGGCCGAGGGAGCGGGCGAGCTCCGGGATCTTCGCGCCGCCGAAGAGGAGCACGACGATCACGAGGACGGCGAGCCACTCGTTCCCCGAGAGGAACGCGAGGGCGAAGGGGTTCACGGAAGGCACCTGGGGCAGCCTAAGGGAGGCTCCCTCAAAAACGTTTGCAGGGTCAACCGGCGAGGGGCCGGACGGGCCCGACCGCGCTCATCACGTAGCCCGTCCGCGCGTCCACCGTGACCGTGTAGCGCCCGAGCGGCTTTTCGAAGCCGCCGTCGATGAGATAGAAGTAGCCCGTCTGGCCGGGCCGCGCGAAGGATCGCACGAAGATCTCGACGCCCGCGGGCGCGAAACCCTCGCGCACGACCGCGACCGCCGAGGCGATCGTTGTCATCTCCGCGGGCCACGACGCGGGGTCGATCCACCCCTGACCGCCGCGCGGCGGCTCGACGGGGCCCGCCTTCGTGACGCGCGTCGCGACCGCGGCGCCCGTCGCGTTCGCGACGACGCGCTCGACCATCGCCTCGAAGAACGCTTCGTCGCGGCCCACGAATTGCACGAGCCAGGCGTGCGTCGCCATGCCGGGAATCGCCGTGGGCGCGCCCTCCGGGCGCGCGGGAGCGTGATACGTCGCGCGGGCGACGATGGCGTCGGGCCGCGAGGCGAGCCAGGCGCGCGCGCCGTCGTGCGATCTCGCCGCGGCCACCGCGTCGGCGAGCGCGAACGCGACCGCCGGCGGAGCGCCGTCCGGCGGATGGACGCGGTGGTGGGGCGCGAAGACGATGGCGTCGGCGCGCGCGGCCGCCGCGGGGGCCGTCGGGGGCGCCGGCCCGGACCCCGTCGAGGCCGAGGTCCGCGCGGCGGTCATCGCGTGGTCGCCGGGCGAAAGGCGCAGGAATCGCCCGAGATCGCTCTCCGCAGTGACGTTCCATCGCGCTTCGAGCGGGAAGGCGCTCGCCGCGTCGAGGACGAGGGTCGCCGAGAAGCCGTGGCGGTCGTGGTCGAGCGCGACCGTCGCGCGGCCCGCCTCGACGCGCTCGACGCGCCAGGCGAGCGCGAGCGGCGCGGCCTGGCCGCCGAGGTTCTGGAGCGTGAATGGGAAGCGGTCGCCGGGCGCAAGCGCGCGTCCCGCGAGAACGCTCGCGCCGAACGCCCACGGGAACCCGCGCTCCTCGAACGAAAGCGCGTTGTGGCCCTCTTCGGAGAGCGGCAGGAAGGACGCGACGACGCCGTCCGAGTCCACCCACCGCAGATGCGGCTTCGCCGTGCCGAGGCGCGTCTCGACCTCCATCACCGCTCGGCGCGCCAAGGCGCCATCCAGGATGGGCTCGGCGGCGCGCGTCTCGAACGCGAGCGTCGCGGATCCCGTCGGAAGCGGCACGGCGTTCCAGAGACGCGCGGCCTCGAGGTACGTCCCCGTGACGACGTAGGTCGCCGCGTCCCCCGCGCGGAAGGGCGGCACGTCGACCGGCCCCTCCGACGTCGCGCCGAGGCAGCCCGCGAGGGCGGGCAGGACGAGAAGGAGAACGGGGAGGGCTCGAACGGCCGCCACGCGGTTCGATGGCCGCTCCCCGTCAAGAACGTGCCCGTGACGACGCCCCGTCGTCGCGGGGTCCATTCACCCGCGCGGTCCCCGCCGGGCGGCCCAGAGGGCGGCGACGACGGCCATCCCGGCCAGGCCCGCGAGGCCGGGCCCCGCGACCGCGACCCAGGCCGCGGACTGCGTCGTCATGGCCTCCTGCGCGGGGCAGAGGGACGCCGGGTTTTGCGTCCCCGGCGGTCCGCCGCGGCCGGCCCCGCCCTCGACGAGGATGTCGAAGGCGTCGAGGGTCCGCTCGGCTTCCGTCCCCGCGCCGGGGCGGATGGCCCTGAAGTGCAGGCCCGAGGCGTCGATGTCCACGACCGTGATGACGTTTGCCTTCGCGCCGCAGGCATGCCAGGCCGGGAACGGCGGCGGCGCGAAGTTGTAGAGCGGACGGCCCCCGCCGCCCGTGACGACGTAGATCGGAGCGACGCCCTTCGCGTAGACGTTCGTGTCGTTCACCTGCGGGACGCCGCCGATCACGGGATACGTCCGCGCGTAGTGGTGGTCGTGCGCGGTGAACACGACGTCGACGCCGTAACGGGCGTAAAGCGGCTCCCAGAACTTGCGCACGGCCCAGTCGCTCTTGTGCGCGCCGTGGCTGTACGCGGGGTGGTGGTGGTACACGACCGTCCAGGGCGTCTCGTCGGCGGCGGCCGCGGCGAGCGCCGACTCCAGCCATGCGAGCTGCGTCGCGTTCAGCGAGTGACCGGAGGTCACGCAGGGATCAGGATCCGTCGGGCTTCCGTAGCTCGTCCGCTGGGGCCGGTTGCAGATCATGTCCGAGTTGAGCGCGATGAACGTCACCGGCCCGGCCTTGTAGCTGTAGGACTGCTCGTCGCCCGGCAGCACGTAGGCGTTGAGCCACGTGAGGTAACCGCTCATCGAAGGATGATACTCGTGGTTGCCGAGCGCGGGCATCGTCGGATAGCGCGACTGCACGGGCTCCATGAAACGCATCCACTCGTTCACGGTCGCGGCCGCATTGGAATACGCGAGATCGCCCGCGAGGATGACGAGGTCGGGATCGGCCGCAAGAACAAGGGGCCTGACGAGCGTGTGGTTCTGATTCACGTTCGTGCTGTTGTAGCCGATGTCCGCGTACGCCACGAAACGGAACGGTTCTCCGTTCGCGGGCGGCACGTAGGCCTGCCGCTCCGCCGAATAGCCGCCCCACTTCGAGCCCACCTTGTAGCCTACGAGCGTCCCCGGGGGAATGGGCGGAAGGGTGGCCGCGTACACGTTCGTCGAAGCAACGGGGCCGGTCTGATGGTAGTAGTGGCCGGCGTAGAACGCGGTGGTGTTGCGCCACGTCGCGTTCGGCGTGCGCCACAGGACGGACGGCGGGTCCTGCGATTCGAGGTAGAGGCGCTGATTCAGCGCCCACTGCACGACGAGACGTCCGTCCTCTCCCGCAAGCGCGACCCGCAGCTGCTCCGGGGGCCACGGCGAGGCGAGGCCCGCCGCGACGTACGGATTGACCGCCACGGCCTCGGCCGAAGCCGGCGGCGTGACGACGATCGCGAGGAACAGCAGGACGACTGGAACGATGCCTCTCAAGGATCTCCCCGACGAGCGACCGCCGGGGGGTCAATAATAGATGCCGGTCCGCGGTCGATCAAGCGCCCGCGGCCTGCGCGAGCTTGCCCACCTTCGCGACCCGCAGGCTCGACGTCGAGCCCGAGGCTCCGAGGCGTCCCGACGTGACCACGATCGTATCGCCCTTCGCGAGCCCCGCGGCGAGGAGCGCGTCGTCGGCGGACCGGAAGAGCTTCTCCTGCGTCTCGGCGTGCGGGAGATGGAGCGTCTCGACGCCCCAGACGAGCGCGAGCTGCCGCTCCGTGATCGACGACGGCGTCGCGGCGAGGACGCGCGTCTTCGGTCGGTATTTCGCGACGAGGATCGCGGTGCGCCCGCTCTCCGTCAGGACCACGATCGCTTTCGCGCCCGCGTCCTCCGCGGCCCGGACCGTCGCGTGCGCGACGGCGTCCTCCGCGGTGGGCCGCGCGACGGCGCGCCAGCGCGCGTGCAGCTCGGGCTCCGAGAAGAAAGTCTCCTCCGCGCGCCGCGCGACACGCGCCATGACCGACACGGCCTCGACCGGGTGCTTGCCCACGGCCGTCTCGCCGGAAAGCATGACGGCGCCCGACCCGCCAAGGATCGCGTTGTAGACGTCCGTCACCTCGGCCCGCGTGGGCCGCGGCTGCTCGATCATGCTTTCGAGCATCTGCGTCGCGGTGATGACGGGAACCCCGAGCGTGTCGCCCATCTGCAGGATGCGGCGCTGGATTCCCGGCACCTCCTCGGGCGGAAACTCGACGCCGAGGTCGCCGCGCGCGATCATGACCGCGTCGGCCGAGCGGACGATCTCGTCGAGGTTCTCGACGGCCTCGTGGAGCTCGATCTTCGCGATGACGCGCGTGCCGTGCGCGTCGTCGAGGTCCGCCCGCACGCGCGCGACGTCCGCGGCGCTCCGCACGAACGACGCCGCGACCCAGTCGACGCCGAGGTCCTGGCCGACGCGCAGGTCGACCTTGTCCTTCTCCGTGGGGAACTTGATCGAAAGGCGCGCGCCCGGGAAGTTCACGCCCTTCGAAGGCTTGAGGAGGCCGCCCGTCACGACCGTCGCGTGCACCTTCTCGCCTTCGCACGCCTCGACCTTCATCTCGAGGTAGCCGTCGTCGAGGAGGATTTGGCCGCCCGGCTTCACGTCCTTCGCGAGCCACTCGTAGGTGATCGGGATCACGCCGGGCCCCGGCGCCTCCTCGGCGGCCGTGAGCGTGACGCGGTCGCCCGCGGCGAGCTTGATCGGGCCGCCCGGGAGCTTCCCGACGCGGATCTTCGGGCCCTGGATGTCCTGCACGATGGGGATCGCCCTCTTCTTCGCCTGCGCGACCGCGCGCACGCGCGCCACGACCTCCGCGTGGTGCTTCGCCTCGCCGTGGCTGAAGTTCACGCGCACCGCGTCCATGCCCGCGTCGACCAGGCGGGCGAGCATCTCGGGCGAGTCGCTCGCGGGACCCAGGGTCGCGAGGATCTTCGTGCGGCGCGCGGGCATCGCGACTCACACGGGGGCGCGCGGATGATAAGGGTGTTGATGTGGAGGGCGGGGGGCCCTCGGGGCAAGCGCTTTGTACGGGGGCGTTGTATACAATGGTTGTATGGCCGCCTCCGGCGTCGTCCAGTTCCGCGCCCCCGCCGACGTCCTCGCGCACCTCGCGGCGGCGGGCCTCAACCCGAACGAAGTGGGCCGGCAGGCGTTCGAGAAGGAGGCGCGCCGCCTCCTCGCCGACGCGAAGCGCCGCAAACTCGCCGCGCTCGCCGTGCGCCTTCCGCGCCGCGCGGCCGACCTCGTGCGCGACGAGCGTGAGAGCCACTGAGCGCGCGCGTCGTCGTCCTCGACGCGAGCGCGGCTCTCGCGGCGCTCGACCTCAACGACCCGCGCCAGGCGGCCGCGCTCGACGCCCTCGCCGCGGCGCACGAGCGCGGCGCCGTCGTCGCCCCCGCGCTCCTCGTCTGGGAAGTCGGGCAAGTGGTGCACCGGAAGGCCGCGCGCGCCTTCGGCCCCGACGTCGCCGCGCGGCAGGCGCTCATGGACGCGCTCCTCGAAGGCGTCTCGTTCGACGAGGGCGTCGCGCCCGCGGTGCGGCGCCGCGTCGGCGAACTCGCGGAAGCGTGTGGCCTCTCGTACTACGACGCCGCGTACCTCGAACTCGCCGAGCGACGCAAGGCGCGGCTCCTCACGGAGGACGCGCGGCTCGCGGACGCGGCGGCGCGCGTCGGGGTCAGGGTGGGGTGAGGGGCGTTCTCATTCGGCCAAGGAGGATGGTGCCCGCGCCCGGGCGTTCCGTGGGCTCGCGCGGCGGCCGTGGGGGCCTCCGCCCACGGCCGCGCGCTCGGTTGGCCTTCGCTAAGGGGCGAACGGCTCCAGAGACTCTGCTGGAAAATTTGGAATTTTGAGCGGGGGCGGTTGAGGAGGGGGAAGGTTTCGGCCTTCCCCCTCCTCAAACTCCACCCCCTTCCAAGCCACCTCAGGGACTCGAACCCTGGACCTGCTGATTACGAATCAGCTGCTCTACCGACTGAGCTAAGGTGGCAAACGGCACCGCGGAGCATGCCCCGGGGGATGCCCGAAAAGATGGTTCCGCCATTAAAAGGTTCCCATCATCCCGGCCCGACCGAGAGATCGAGCGCGAGATGCCGCTCCTGCGGGCTGTACGTGCGCACCTCACGCGTCGCGGACAGCGCCACGCTGCGGGGCGTCTCCCCCTGAAGCTCCGCGACGAGCGCCTCGACCCGCGCCGGGTCCATGATGGCGTGCAAGTGCACGACGCCGCCCTCCGCCGCGAGCGTCACGAGCGCGTCCGCGAAGAAGGCGCGCGCCGTGTGCGGGAGGTTCATCACGATGCGGTCGTACGCGCCCGGATGCGCGCGCGCGAACGCGCGCGCGTCGTCGCATGCCGCGGTCACGGGCGCCGCGAGCTTGTTGCGCGCGATGTTGCGCTTCAGATACTTCACCGCGTCCGGATTCAAGTCGACCGCGTCCACACGCGCGGGGCGCGCGTGCTTCGCGATCGCGAGCGCGAAGGGGCCGACGCCCGCGAAGAGGTCGAGGACGCGTTCCCCCGGGCGGACGAGGTCCGCGACGCGCTTGCGCTCGGTCGCGAGGCGCGGCGAGAAGTAGCACGTCGCGACGTCCACCGCGAGGCGCAGGCCGTTCTCCACGACCTCGGTCTCGGTGGTCGGCTCGCCCGCGAGCACCTCGACGTCGCGCACGCGGAACGCGCCCTTGACGCCGCGGTCGAGGAGCGCCGTCTTCGCGGGCTTGATCGACGCGACAAGCGCCTCGCCGATCGCGCGCCTGTGCGAAAGGAGATCCTCGGGGATCTTCACGAGGACGATCGAGCCCACGACGTCGTAGCTCGACGGCAGGCGCGCGCGGACGTCGTCCGGCACGCGCGCGACCTCCGCGTACGGGGGCGGGGGCTGCTTCTGCGGCTCGAACGGCGCGCGGACGACGGGCCACGCGAGACCGGCGGCGCTCTCGACGGGAATGAGGAGGTCGTCGCCCTCGCCGCGGATGCGCAAATCCGTCCGGAGGCGACCCTCCTCGAGGAGGCGCGCGCGCACCGCCTCGCCCTCGCGGCGGGGCACGCGCACGGCGTCGGACTCGCGCTCGTCGGGCACGGCGCGGCGAGGCGCGTCCCTCCACAAGGATTTTGGCCCGCGGCCCGATGAAGGCGTGTGCTGACCCTCGTCGGGCTCGGGCTCTGGGGCGCGAAGGACGTGTCGGTCGCGGGCCTCGAAGCCATCCGCGCCGCGAACCGCGTCTTCGCGGAGTGGTACACGGCGCGGCTCAGCGGCGCGACGATGGAGGACCTCGAAGCGCTCTACGGGCGCAGGGTCGAGGTCCTCCCGCGCGAGGCCGTCGAGGACGGCGGCGTCATCCTCGACGCGGCTGCCGCGGGCCACGCGGTGCTCATCGCGGCCGGCGACGCGCTCACCGCGACGACGCACCAGGACCTGCGGCTGCGCGCCCGCGAGCGCGGCATCGAGACGCGCGTCGTGCACGGCGCGAGCATCGTCGCGGCGGCGGGCGCGCTCCTCGGGCTCCAGAACTACAAGTTCGGGCGCACGACGACGCTCGTCTTCCCGGAGCCCAACTACTTCCCGACGAGTCCGTACGATGTGGTCAAGGAGAACCTCGCGCGCGGCCTCCACACGCTCGTCCTTCTCGATATCCGCGCGCACGAGACGCGCTACATGAGCGCCTCGGAAGGGGCTTCGCTCCTGCTCCGCATGGAGCGCGAGCGCGGCGAGGGCGCCCTCGCGCCCGCGACGCTCGCGTGCGCCGTGGCGCGCGCGGGAAGCGAGGCGCCGGAGGTCGTCGCGGGACCGCTCGAGGCCCTGGCCCGGACGGACCTCGGCGCGCCGCTCCACACGCTCGTCGTCCCGGGCAGGCTCCACTTCGCCGAGGAGGAGGCCCTCGCGGCCTTCGCGCGCCGCGTCGGTTGACCGACGCGCGCGGGAAACGTTCATGCCGTCCCTCGGATCCGCCACCGCGATGGAACCTCGCGCATCCGCGCTCACCGTCGATGGCTGGGACGACGCAGCGGCCGGTTACGACGACCTCATGGCGCCGGTCACCACGCCCTTCTGCGAGGAGGCGCTCCGCGTCGCCGGCCTGAAGGCGGGCGAGCGCGTCCTCGACGTCGCCGCGGGAACGGGCGCGCTCGCGCTCGAGGCCGCCCGCTCGGGGGCGCGCGTGGTCGCCACGGACTTCGCCCCGATGATGGTCGAGCGCCTGCGGGCGAAGGCGCGCGCCGCGAAGCTCGCGAACGTCGAGGCCATCGTCATGGACGGCGAGGACCTGAAATTCAGCGACGACGCGTTCGACGCGGCCTTCAGCGTGTTCGGTCTCATCTTCTTCGCCGACCGCGCCGCGGGCTTCGCCGAGATGCGGCGCACGCTCAAGCACGGCGGCCGCGCCGTCGTCGTCGGCTGGTCGGCGCCCGAGCGCGTGGGCCACGTCGCGCCCGTGGCCGAGACGCTCGCCGAGATGGTTCCCGACGCGCCCGACGAGGCGACTTCCCCCGCGCATTGCTTCGCCGATCCCGCGACGCTCGCCCGGGAGATGCGCGAGGCGGGCTTCCGCGACGTCCGCGTCTCGACGGCGCGCCGCACCCTCGTCTTCCCGTCGGCCGCATGGTTCGCGGACAAGGGGCAGCGCGCGGTCCCGAGCGGTCTTCTCGTCGAGCGCGCGCCGCCCGCGTTCCGGGACGCGTTCCGCGCCCGCCTGGTCGAGCGCGTCCGCGCGCGCTTCGGCGACGGGCCCGTCGCCTTTGAGAGCGAGGCGCACGTCGGGTTCGGGATCAAGTAGGCTTCTCGGCCTCGCCGCCGAGATACGTCAGCCGCGAGCCCGGCTTGAGCGCGGCGTCGTCCGCGGCCGTCGCGAGGACGAGGCGACCTTCGTCCGTGACGAAAAGAGGCGTCGGCGCCTTGCCGCTCGGGCCCGCTCGCGCGGCGACGGTCCCGTCCGGCGCGACCACAGCCGTGTGGACGCGATCGCCTGCGTCGAGGCGCGCCTCGAGCGACGCGAGGGTCTCCTCGTCGCCGAAGAGAACGCGTCCGTGAAGATGGCCGACGGCGCTTGTCGCCGCCCCCTCCCGGGCCATCGCCGCGGTCGCGGTCTGGTAAACCTCGTTCCGCCCGAAGCGGCCGGCGTACGCGAGCGAGGCGAGGCTGTTCACCTCGTCGTTCGGCGTCATCGCCGCGAGGCGACCGAGGTCGTCGCGGTCGAGGTCCTCCCGGAAGGTCTCGGCGAGCGCGTCCGACGGCGTCGCGTCGAGTCCCGCCGCGCGGGCGGCCTCGACGTTCTTCAGGTTCGTGTCGACGAGGAGGACGCCGTGCCCCTCGGCGCGAAGCGCCGAGGCGAAGGCCCGGGCGAACGAACCCGCTCCGACGACGAGCGCGCCCTGGGGCCGCGGCCCGGAGAGCCCGAGGGCGCGGGCGACGGGACCGGAGGTGAGGCCGTACACGGCCACGGTGGCCACGATGGCGGTGAACACGAGGGGGACGAGTCGGCCCGCTTCCGGATGGCCCGCGGCCTCGAGCCGCAGCGCGAAGATGGAGGCGACGGCCGCCGCGACGATGCCGCGCGGCGCAAGCCACGCCACGAAGGCGCGCTCGCGCCATGCGAGGCTCGTGCCGACGGTGCTCGCGAGCACGCTCGCGGGACGGACGACGAAGAGAAGCGCCGTCACGAACAGGATGCCGCCGACGCCGACGGCGGCGAGGTCCTCCAGGCGGACCCGCGCGGCGAGCGCGATGAAGAGGACGGCGATGAGGAGGACGCGCAGGTTCTCCTTGAACTCGACGATGCGGTGGACGTGCACGCGCGATTGGTTCGCGAGCGCGACACCCATGAGCGTCGTCGCGAGGAGGCCGGATTCGCTCGCAAGGAGGTCGCTTGCGACGAACACGGCGACGACGGACGAGAGCACGATGGGGCTTTCGAGGTGGTCGGGGAGCCACCGTCGCGAGAGCATGACGTAGAGGGCGCCCGCCCCGAGCGCGCCCATGAAGACGCCCGTCGCGACCGAGCGCACGACGCCCGTCCCGACGAGGCCGGTGACCTCCGCGAGCGAAGCCGCGAAGGTGGCCTTGAAGACGATGACCGCGAGGAGCGCCCCGACGGGGTCGATGAGGATGCCTTCCCACTTCACGACCGCGCCCACGGGACCCCGCGGGCGGACGTGCCTGAGGAGCGGCCCGACCACGGTGGGTCCGGTGACCACGAGGATCGCGCCGACCAGAAGCGCGATGGGCCACGAGAGGCCCGCAAGCAGGTGAGCCGCCGCGGCGCCCGCGAGCCACGCGACGAGCGCGCCTACCGTGATGAGCCGCGTGACCGCGGGTCCGTGGCCGCGGATCTCCTTGAGGCTCAGCGACAAACCGCCCTCGAACAGGATGATGCCGACCGCCACCGCGACGCCTGGAAAGAGAAGGTCGCCGAAAAGCGCGTCCGGATCGAGCCATCCCGTGACGGATCCCGCGAGGAAGCCGGCGACGAGGAGGACGAGGATGGACGGCAGGCGCACGCGCCACGCGAACCACTGCGAGGCCACCCCGAGCGCGAGGATCGCCCCGAGGCCGAGGAGGATGTCGCCTGCCACGGGCCCATGACGGGCGCCGTCGCCATAACGGTTTCCGGATCAAGCCGGGAGGCCGAGGAAGGTCGCGTCCCCCGAGAGCGCCAGATGGCGGATGTACACGTCCGCGACGAGGACCCACGCGAGGCTCACCCACGCCCAGAGGGGATGACGCGCGTTGAGCGCCGTGACGCCCGCGGTGAGGCGCCGCCGCGTCCGGCCCGCGAGGTCGCAGTCGTAGGCGTCGAGGCCGCCTCCGAGGAGGTGGCGCAGGCTGTGGCAGCCGAGGAGATAGAACGCGAGGAAGGCCACCTTGAGCGCGAGGACGACGGTCCCGACGCCGAGATAGAAGCCGTGCGGCGTCGCGAACGCGAGGACGGCGTCCTGCAGGTTGAACGCGAGGGCGACGAGGGCGACGTAGAGCGCGAAACGGTGCAGGTTGTTGATCGCGAAGAGGCCCGTTTCGCCCTTGTAGCCGCGGCCCCGACGCGCGGGGACCGCGCACGAGCCCGGTCGCGCGAAGAAGCCTCGGTGGTAGATCTTCCGATAATAGTAGCAGCTCGCCCGCAGCGCGAACGGGACGGGCAGGAGGAAGGTCCCGGGCGAGGCGAGCGCCGCGCCGAGGATCGGGAGGCCGCGCAGGAGGTCGGGCGCGAGATACGTGAGGTCCGGGTGGCCGAAGGGCGAGGCGTAGTGGTAGCGTCCGTTGTCGGCGAGATAGTGCGTCGCCTCGGCCGCGCGGAAGACGGCGTAGCCGCCGAAGGCGACGATGAGGAGCATCGCCGCGACGGGCCAGACCCAGGCCGCGTCGGATCGAAGCGTACGGGCGGGGCCGGGGGGCGCGTCGCGGGCGAGGTGCATCGTGTCGCTTCTGCGAGGGCGCGGCCCGGCGTGGTCGCTTCGTGCGAGCAATCGCGACCGGTCGCTGCTGTATAGACTCTCCCCCGGGCGGCCGGGGAGCGTGTCCGGTCGCGCGGGACAAGGTCGGCTTCAAATAGCAGGACCGACTTCAGCGGCCTGACCCTTCGTCCTGACCGGCCCTCTTCGGTGTGACCGCGGTCGTGTTGTGTGCGGGCCAATCCCGGGCGCTCGGTCAGAACGTGATAGCATGGTCCAGTTCGATTCGTTTCCCCTGCCCGAGAGCGTCCTCGCCGCCTTGTCCGCGATGGGCTTCGTCGAAGCCTCGCCGATCCAGGCCGCCGCCATCCCGAAGCTCCTCGAAGGTCGCGACCTCATCGGCCAGGCGCAGACCGGCACCGGCAAGACGGCCGCCTTCGGCATCCCGCTCGTCGTCGCGGCGCTCGACGGCCGTCCCGGTCTCGTCCTCGTCCCCACGCGCGAGCTTGCGCAGCAGGTGACGGCCGAGATCGACCGCATCGGCGCCAAGGCCGGCGTCCGCGCGCTCGCGCTCTACGGCGGCTCGGCGTTCGGCCCGCAGGCCCGCGCCCTCGCGGCCGGCGAGGCCTCCGTGATCGTCGCCACCCCGGGGCGCCTGCGCGACCACATCGAGCGCGGCACGCTCGATGCGGCGTCGGCCCGGCTCGTCGTCCTCGACGAGGCGGACGAGATGCTCAAAATGGGATTCGTCGAGGAGGTCGAGGCCATCCTCGACGCCGTCGGGCCCGAGCGCCAGACGCTCCTCTTCAGCGCGACGATGCCTCCGGCCGTCGCCGACCTCGCGCGACGCTATCTCCGCGCGCCCGAGCACATCGTCGCCGAGGCGCCGAACGCCTCGGTCGCGAACGCCAACACGGAGCAGTTCGCGGTCGCCGTGGACCACGTCGAGAAGACGGACGCGCTCGTCCGCATCCTCGCGGCGGAACGTCCGACGGGGACGCTCGTCTTCCGCCACACGCGCGAAAGCGTCGACGTCCTCGTCGACGAGCTGCGCGCGAAGGGCGTCGCCTCCGAGGCGCTCCACGGCGGAATGCCCCAGGAGTCGCGCGAGCGCGTTCTCGCGCAGCTGAGGCAGGGCCGCGGCCTCGTGGTCGTCGCGACCAACGTGGCGGCGCGCGGTCTCGACGTGGACTGCATCTCGCACGTCGTCGTCTACGACGCTCCGCGCGAAACAGAGACGTACGTCCACCGCATCGGCCGCACGGGCCGCGCGGGCCGCGACGGCAAGAGTTACCTGTTCGTGACGCCCGCCGACCGCGGACGCCTGCGCGGCGTGGAGCGCACGGTCGGCCACCGCCTCCCCTGGGCCGAGGTGCCGACGGACGACGAGGTGCGCGCCGCCCTCGCGCGTCACGCGGGCGCCTGGCTCGCGGAGCGCGTCGAGACCCCCGCGGAGGACCACCTCGCGGCCGTGGACGCGGCCGTCGCGGCGGGCCGCGACCTCCGCGCGCTCGCCGCCGTCCTGCTCGGACGGCTCGCGCCGCTCGAAGGCTTCCGCATGCCGCCGCTCGAGCCGCGCCGCGCCCGCGCCCACCCGCGCCACGAGCGCCCCGCGCCCCGCGGCGGTCCCGCGCGCCGCGAGCGAGGCGGGCCCATGGTCGCGCTGACGCTCAGCGTCGGCCGCGACGACGGCGCGCGCCCCGGCGACATCGTGGGGGCGCTCACGAACGAGGGCGGCCTCACGGGCGCCGACGTCGGACGGATCGACATCCTCCCGCGCATGAGCGTCGCGGAGGTTCCCGAGGACCGCGTGCAGGACGTGATGGACGCGATGCAGCGCGCGACGCTGCGCGGCCGCCGCGTCCAGCTGCGCGTCGCGGACCGCTGGGAGTTCCGCGGGCCCTCCCGGGCTGCGGCCCGCGGGCGCTGAGCGTCGGCGACCGGGCCGGCCAGGCCGCGTCAAGCCCTCGCCGTCGGCGGGGTCAACGTCCCGCGACGATGCGGACGACGTCGCCCGCCTCGAGGACGTGGTCCGCGCCGATCACGCGCTTCGTCTTCGCGTTCACCGCGCGGATGAAATGCTCCCCGAGCTCCGTGTGGACCTTGAACGCGAGATCCTTCGCGTTCGCGCCCCGCTTGAGCAGGTGCGCGTCCGGGAGCACGCGCCCCTCCTTGTCGGTGAAGTGCGTGTCGTCCTCGACAGGGAACACGGGGACGAGGTCGAGGAGCTCGTAGGTCGCGGTCTCGAGGAGCTTCTGCACGCCGGTGCCGCCGAATCGCGCGAGGACGTGCTTCTCGATGTAGTCGAGCGCGGCCTTCTGCTTCGCGGTGAGCTTCGTGGGCTCCTTCACGCGGAACGTCGCGTCGCCCGGAAGGTACTCGATCACGCCCGCTTCCGCCGCGCGGCGGAGGGCGAGTTCGCTCTCTGCGCTCGTCGGGACCACGGTGACGCCGGTGAGGGCGGTCGCTTTCGCGACCTCGTCGTCGCCGAGGAGGTCCGCCTTGTTCGCCGCGACAACCATCGGCTTCGACATCTCGCGGACGCGCCGCGCGAGGTCGAGCAGGGTCGCCTCGTCCCACTTCGTCGGGTCGCCGCCGGCGATCGACCTCTGGAGCGCGAGGCCCACCTTGTGCTCGTCGATACCGAGGCCCGCGAGCCGCTCCGCGAGGACGCGCTCGAGCTTCTCGCCTTTCATCACGATCGCCTTCGCGGCGCGGTCGAAGCCTTTCGAGACGATGCCGGCGATCCAGTGCGCGATCTCGTCCTCGAGGAAGGCGATGTCCTCCCTGGGATCGTGGCTCCCCTTCGGGACGGGGTTGCCCTCGATGGAGGTCGAGCCCGTGACATCGACGACGTGGATGAGCGCGGAGGCCTGTCGCAGATCGTCGAGGAACTTGTTGCCGAGGCCCTTCCCGGCGTGCGCACCCGGCACGAGGCCCGCGACGTCGAGGAGCTCCACCGGGACGAGTCGGACGCCGTTGCGGCAGAGGCCCGTCCTCGGCGTGCAGGCCGCAAGACCGACGGCGACGTGTGGACACGGCGCGACGCGCACGAAACCCATGCCGCGGTTCGGCTCGATCGTGGTGAAGGGATAGTTCGCGATCTCTGCGGGCGCGAGCGTGGCCGCCGCGAAGAGGGTGGATTTGCCGACGTTGGGCTTGCCGACGAGACCGACGAGCATGACGCTTGCGGCCGCGTAGGGCCTCGCGCCATTTGAGCCTTCGCGGTCGAAGGCGAGCGCGGTCACCACGCGGGCGATTGCGCGTCGACCATAACCTTATTGGCGTCGCGCACGGATCGAGGCGGGATCGCACGATGGGGCAACCGAAACCGGTCTGGCTCGTCGCCCTCGCGCTCGCGGCGTTCGGCGCCCTGCTCGGGCACGTCGGCGGCTCGCTTGCGGGCGAGCTGACCCAGACGGGCTTCACGGCGGACTGGTACGTGCAGGGTCCATCGCCCGTCGTGCCTGCGTCGAAAGCCGTGCCGCTCGCCGGGACCTTCGCCGTCTTCCTCGCGGGCCTCCTCGCGCCGGTGGGCGTGCTCCTCGCGCTCTCCGGCCGCGACATCCCGAAAGGTGCCCGCGGCGGCTCGACGGCGACGGACGCCTACGTCCTGCGCGTCACGCTCGGCGCCGTCGCGCTTCTCGGCGCCGCCGCCGTCCTCGCGACCGCCGCGAGCGTCCCCTTTCCCGCCTCCGCCCACATCGCGCATCTCGCCTGGCTCGCGGCCTCGATCGGCGCGCTCGCGGGCGCCGCGCCGGCGCTCCTCGCCGCGCGCGCGGCCCGGCTCGGGCGCCTCCACCGCGCGGAGTCTAACCTCATCGGGCGCGCCGCGGCCGCCGCTTCGCGATCGCCCCTGGTCGTTCTCGCCGTCTTCGCGCTCCTCACGGTCGGCGCGGCGGGCGGCCTCGCGAAGGTGCACACGGACGTCGACGTCGCGGACGTGCTGCCCCGCGGCGACCACAACTCGACCGCGGCGCACAACCTGACGGACAAGTTCAAGAGCGCCTTCACGCAGCAGGTCACGCTCCAGTTCACGGTTCCCGGCGAGGAGGCGTGGGCCCGCGACAACGCGAAGTTGCCCAACCGGCGAACGAACCCGCAGCACGCGAACATCTCGGACGAGGTGTACGTCCGCGCGCTCGACGAGTTCCTCGAGTTCGTGCGCGCGCAACCCGGCACGCCCTACACCGGCTCGGTCGCGATCCCGGACTTCTACCGCATCATCAACTGGACGATCGCGGGCGGCATCCGAGCCCCCGACGCGTCCTATGCGCTGCCCGGCACGGACGCGTACGGCGAGCTCCAGTACGCGAGCGTGGACCGGGGCGTCTGGGCCGCGATCCCGGGCACAGTCACGGCCGTCATGTCGCCCGACCGGAAGACGTCGGCCGTCCTCCTCATCCCCTCGCCCGACACGCCCCTCACGAGCAAGGAGCTCGGGCGGGAGGCGATCCGCCTGCGCGACGCCTACGTCGATTGGGCCGAGAGCGACCCGAAGGCGTACAAGGTGTTCACCGGGGACAACCCTCCGCTCGTGACGGCCGACCTCGTCGTCTCCGCGGCGCACGCCTCCGATCTCACGTCGAAGGACTTCGCCTTCCTCATGCCCATCGTGGGCGCCTTCATCGTCGGGTCGCTCTTCTTCGCGTTCCGCTCCGTCAAGCTCATCCTCGTCGCCTTCGCGGCGCTCGTGCTCGCCGTCGCGTGGACTTTCGGCGTCATGGGCCACATGGGCATCGCGCTCAACACGCTGAACCTCACCATCGTCCCGCTCATCCTGGGCGTCGGAATCGACTATTCGATCCACATGGTGAACGAATTCCAGCTGAACCGCGCCCGCGGCTCGAGCCCTTCCGAGGCCTGGGCGAAGGCTGGAAGCCACGGCGCGCTCGCGCTCTTCGTCGCGACGCTCACCACCATCTCAGGCCTCATCGTCATGATCGCCTCGCCGAGTCTCCTCATCGCGCAGCTCGGCGTCCTCGCTTCCATCGCGATGCTCAGCATGTACCTGCTGAGCGTCCTGTTCATCCCGGCCGCGGTGACGATCCTGAACCCGCGCGTGCGCGAGCGATCGTACAAACCCGCGGCGACCATGGGCGCCATCGCGGTCGGCGTGAGCCGCGCGCGCATTCTCGTCGTCATCGTGCTCCTCGGCGTCCTTGCGGGCGCCTACGCCTCGTCGCAACGGCTCGGGACCGAGAACTTCGGGGATCCGCCGCGCAACTGGCTCCCCGACGACCCGTTCCGCAAGGAGCACGAGGAGGGTCTCCGTCGTTTCTACAACGTCGACACGCCCGAGGAGAAGGCGAACGTCCTCGTGTTCGAAGGCGACATCACGGATCCGCGCTCGCACATGTACATGGAGGCGATCGAGGCCTCGTTGCGCGAGGAGGAGCGCGTCGTCACGCAGACCCTCCGCACGCTTCCGTTCCTCATGCGGACGTACCTCACCGTGCGCGAGGGCGTCCCCGGCGCGGCCCAGTTCCTTCTCCTCGAGAACCTCGGCAAGCGTCCGAACGCGCCGGTGGACCGGCCCTACCCCGCGACCCGCGAAGAGGTCGACGCCCTCCTCGACGAGATCCAGACGACGCCCCTCTTCGAGTTCGCGAATCTCTTCTACAACCACCCCAAGAAGGACACCGCCATCATGGTGTTCTCGCTTCGCGCGGCGACCTTCGAGGACGCCTCGGAGGCGTGGACGCAGGTCTGGCGGGCGGTCGACGAGAACGAGCGCCTCCGGCCTCCCGGCATGAAGGTCGCTCTCGCCGGCAACACCGCGACCAACTACCTCTTCGTCGCGAAGGAGGTGCCGTGGCTCACGTACATGAGCGTCGCGGTGAACATCACCGTCGTCATCATCGTGCTCCTCGTCGCGCGCAACCTGCGCACCGCCGCGACCGTCGGCGTCGCGAACTTCGCGACCGCGCTCGTGTGGCTCGGGGCGCTTCCGTTCCTCGGCATCGGGATGGCGATCACCCTCGCCCTCCCGCTCATCTTCATCTTCGCGATGGGGTCCGACTATTCCCTTCATCTCGCCATGGCGGCGCAGAAGGGCGACGACACCGAGGAGGTCTTCCAGACGACCGGGAAGGCCATCCTGTTCTCCTTTGTGACGACTGCGGGGTCCTTCGCGATCTTCACCCAGATGAGCGACCTCGCCGTCCGCAAGACGATGGTCGGGACGACCGTGGCCATCTTCCTCATCTTCCTCCTGACGGTGCTCATCGTTCCGACGTTCTTCCCCGCCCGCCGCGCCGCGCGCCCGCGCCGGGTGGAGGTCAAGGCGCCTCCGGCGCCCCCCGTCGTCGAGGCCGCCGCGCCGACGCCGTTTTCCGCGCCCGCCGAGCCGGCTCCCGCAGTCGGTGGCGAGGAACCGGCGTCCCGACCGCGCGTCCCCCGACGCCTCTCGACGGGCGTCGTGAAGGACGAGGATTAGGCCGCGAGGTCCCGGCCCGTCATCGCCCGCGGTCTCGGAAGCCCCATCGCGGCGAGCATCGTGGGCGCGACGTCCGCGAGGATGCCCCGCGCGAGTTTCTCGCCCGGTCCTGCGCCCGCGGCGTGGATGAGGGGAACGGGCAGCGTGGTGTGCGCCGTCTGCGGGGATCCGTCGGGGTTCGCCATCTCCTCGGCGTTCCCGTGATCCGCCGTGACGAAGACGTGCCACCCCTTCGCGCGGGCGACGGGAAGGATCCGTCCGAGGGCGCGATCGACCGTCTCGACCGCCTTGACCGTCGCGTCGAAGCGACCGGAATGGCCGACCATGTCGCAGTTCGCGAAGTTCGCGACGATGAGGGAGAGATCCCCGGCTTCGAGCCCCGCGAGGATGGCGTCCGCGACGCCCGACGCGCTCATCTCGGGCTTGAGATCGTACGTCGCGACCTTCGGGGACGGCACGAGGACGCGTCGCTCGCCCGGGAACTCCTTCTCCTCCCCGCCGTTGAAGAAATACGTGACGTGGGCGTACTTCTCGGTCTCCGCAACGCGCAGCTGCCTGAGGCCCGCCCGCGCGACGATCTCGCCGAGCGTCTCCGTCGGACGCTCGTCGCCGAAGGCGAAAGGCAGGCGGAACGTCTCGTCGTAGCGCGTCATCGTCGCGAAGTGGACGCGCGGGCGTCGCCCGGCATCGAACCCCGCGAAGCCCTCCTCGGCGAAGGCGCGCGTGAGCTGTCGAGCGCGATCCGGCCTGAAATTGAAGTACACGACCGCGTCCCCGTCCGCGACCGGGGCGCCGCCCGAGACGACGGCGGCGTCGACGAACTCGTCCGTGACCCCTTTCGCGTACGAGGCCTCGACGTGCGCGACGGCGGAGGCCGCGGAGGCGCCCTCGCGCCGCACGATGGCGTCCCACGCGCGCTTCGTCCGGTCCCAGCGCTGGTCGCGGTCCATCGCGTGGTACCGGCCGCCGACGGTGGCGATGCGGCCGACGCCGCGTTCGCGCATCGCTTTCTCGAGGGCCTGGAGGAACCCGACGCCCGTCGTGGGTCCCGTGTCGCGCCCGTCCGTGAAGGCGTGGACCTGCACCCGGTCGCCCGAAAGGCCGCGGCGCTTCGCGAGGTCGAGGAGCGCGACGAGATGCTCCTGCGAGGCATGGACGCCACCGTCCGAGACGAGGCCGAGGAGGTGCAGGCGACCTCCGTTCGACTTCACGGCCTCGACGGCGGCGACGAGCGTCGGATTCTCGAAGAAGTCCCCGTCGCGGATCGACTTGTCGATGCGCGAGAGCATCTGGTAGATGACGCGACCCGCGCCGAGGTTCATGTGGCCGACCTCGCTGTTGCCCATCTGGCCCGGCGGGAGCCCGACGTCCTCGCCGGAGGTCGCGAGCTCCGTCCACGGGCACTCCGCGAAGAGCGCGTCGAGGGTCGGCTTCTTCGCCGCGCGGATGGCGTTCGCCTCGTCGGCGTCGCGGCAGCCGAAGCCGTCGAGCACGATCAGGAGCGCGGGTCGGACCCTCATCGCGGCCGCGAACCGGCTCGCGCGGGAAAAAGCCTGCGACGCCTCACACGAGGAGGGCGAGCGCGAACCCGAGGCCCGCGCCCGCGGTGATCGAGAGCAGGTTGACCTCCTCCTTGTTCAGGAGGCCGTCGACCTCGAGCGTCGCGCCGAGGACGGAGTCCACCTGGCACCCGATGAAACCGACGAGGGTCGGGATGAGGACGAGCCAGACCGTCAAGGGCGCCGCGGGCGGAAAGGGGGCAAGGGCGCCCGCCGCGAGCGGAACCACCGCGACCATCACGGCTCCGATGAGCGCCATGATGAACGCGCCCGCGAGGGCAGCGGTCTGGCCGATCGCGGAAACGCCGCCGTCCACGCCGGGCGGCACGCGCTTGAACGTCGTGATCATGTACACGCGCTTCGCGAGGCTCCCGAACTCGGAGGCGAGCGTGTCGGAGGCCGCGACGGAGACGGCGCTCACGTACGCGATCGCCGCCGGGCCGACGCCCCACTGGGATACGATGGCGGGCGTGAGGAGCGCAATCACGGTCGGCGTGAGGCCGTTCGCGACGACGTTGCGCGTCGCGCGGCGGCCGCCGCCCTTCTCCGCGACCTTGCGCTTCTCCTTCTCCTTGAAATGGAAGCGCGTCGCGACGGAGGCGAGGCCGAGGAGCGAGAAGAGGAGGAAAAGCCAGAGGACGTTCGTGAACACGACGATGGTCGCGCCCATCGCGAACGCGGTGAACGCGCCCATCGCGTTCAGCATGTCCTTCCGGTAGGTGTAGACGCCGATGGCGCCGACGACCGCGACCTGCGCGAGCGTGAGCGCGAAGGCGAGCGAGCCGATCTCCGGAAGGGACATGGAAAGTGTCCCCGGCGCGCTGAGGCGCGCCGGGAACGGGGATCAGCGCGTCACTGGACGCGCTCTTCCTCGGTGAGCTCCTCTTCGGCCTTGACCTCGACGCCCTCCTCGAGGGACGCGCTGATGTCCTCGACGACTTCCTCGTCGGCGGGGGCGGCGTCGCCGTTCGTGGGCGCGGGGGCCGCGAAGACCTCGACGTCCTCGACGTAGCCCTCGGGCTCGCGGCGGACCTCGCTCTTGCGGATCTCGACGCGCTTCAGCGGGTAGACTTTGCGGGCCTCCTTGAAGATGGCCTGGCCGAGCTCGCCGTTCACGACGTCGCGGACGAACTCGGGCATGGAGCGGCCCTGCGCCGAGTCCTGGACGATCTTCGTCGCGATGCGGCGGATGTCCTGCTCCTGCGTGGTCTTCGCGCGCTTCTCGGTGACCGCGAAGGGCTTCACGCGGATCGTGAAGCCGTCCTTCGTCGTCGCGTCGACGACGTGGTCGATCTTCGAGTGCTTGCGGCGCGTGAGGCGGCGCACGTAGTCGCTCGTGAGCTCGTGGCCCACGAACTTCGTGCCGCAGTCCGTGCCGGCGACGCCGTTGACCTTGAAGTAGACCTTGATGTGCATCTTCGAGAAGTCGCCCGTGAGGTCCTGGAGCGTCGCCTCCGCGACGCGGCCGAGGAGCTTCGGCGTGTCGTCCGCGAGCGTCTCCGCGATCGCGACCGCGTTGAACATCTTGGGCGCCTTGATCGTGTACCACTGCTTGGACTTCCACTTGTCCTTGACCTTGCGCGTGGACGATCGCTGGACTGCCTTCTTCTTGCCCTTCTCTTCACCCTTGTCCTGGGCCATCGCAATGCACCTGAGGTCCTTCCGCGGTCGAAGCGTGGCGGAAGCCCATCAGGTCCGACGCGCGCGGCGCGGAGAGCGGGCTCATCCACACCACGGTCTGCGGGTCGCGCCCCCGAAGGGGCCGGCTTGAGCCGAGGGACCCTCGCGCGGAAGGTGAGCCGACGACGGCGGAGGGGGTATATGAGGGTTTGGGGGTGGGGCGAGCCTCGGGACGAGGACTTCGGGTCCGCTTCAGGCCTTCGCCTGCGATTCGCGCCAGGCCGCCTTGCAGGCTTCCTCGCCCTTCTCGGCGACGCAGGCTTCCCACTTGGCCTCCATCGCGGCGTGGCGGTCCCACGCGGCGCGGCAGGCTTGTTTGCCCTTCTCGGCGACGCAGGCGCGCCACTTCGCGCCCTCCGTCGCGGGGAACGCGGGGCCCGAGGCGAGAACGGTTCCGGCGGCGAGGGCCGCGACGATGAGGAGGGACATCGCGAGCTTCATGGGCGTGCGCATGGAAACATCAGGACCCGCGGATGCGTCCCGCCTCCTGAAGGATTGCGATCCGCCTCACTTCTTCCCCACCTTCGCCTCCCCGAGCACCGCCTTCGCGACGAGGAACACGAACGCGGCGATGATGAGGAAGTTCAGCGTCTCCCCGAGGATGCGTCCCACCTGGAACGGATCGAAGGGACCGACCTGCCACGTGGCCTCGCGCCACGACCCGCCCGGGAGGAGCGCTCCGACGATGGGCATGAGGAGGCCCTCCACGACGGCCTTCACGAGCGAGGTGAGGGCGGCGCCGATCACGAACGCGATCGCGAGGCCGATGACGCCGTAGTTTTCGAGGAACGCGCGGAACTGCGAGGCGATGCCCGCGTCCTTCGCGGGCGAGGCTTCCGTCATGCGGCCGCGAAGCGCCGCGCGACGGATAGCGGCATCGCTTCACGCCGGCCGGCTCGCCTCGGCGACGGCGCGCACGAGCTTGTCGAGGACGTGCTCGCGGCCGCCAATCGGGGCCTCGACGGAGGCGACGGCGCCGACGCCCGCCGCCTGAACGGAGGTGAGGCGCACGGTCGGGGCCGGGATCCCGTGGCGCCGGGCGGCGGCCGCGAGGCGCGCCTCGAAGGCCGCGGGATCCGCGACGGGCGGAACCGGGATCTCGATGCGGCTGCCGAGCGCGCGCGAGGAGGCGCGGCGCGCGAAGGCGCCGCCCGTCACGAGCGCGCCGTTCGGGATCACCGCGACCTCGCCGTGGTCCGTCGCGACGGAGGTGTAGAGCAGCCCGGTCTCCGAGACGACGCCGCGCACCGTCTGGTTCGCCACGGTGACGACCATGTCGTCGCCCACGCGGATCGGATAGCTCGTCACGAGCAGGATGCCCGAGAGGACGTTCGTGATGAACGTCGAGGCCGCGAAGCCGATCGCGACCGCGGCCACGCCCGACGCGAGGAGGATCGTCGAGGGATCGACGCCGAAGGCGCGAAGGGCGAGCACGAGGCCGCCGAGGAGCGCGGCGACCTCGAGCGCGAACGAGGCGAACGCGGTGGGAGCCTCGCCGGCGAGGGTCCGCATGCGCGGGCGGAAGAAGCGCCGGATGAGCGTCATCGCGACGATGACCCCCGCGACGATGAGCGCGACGCGCAGGGCCTGGCGCGCGCGCGGCTCGAGGTCGAGCGTGGGGACGGCCGCGCCGTCGAGGACGAGGACGAGGACGAAGATCGCGGCGCCCACGAGGAGCGCGCGGGCGGCGAGGGCGCGCAGGGCTGGACCGTCGAGGCGCATGGGCGGCCAAGGTCGCAATCCGCGAAATAGGCGTCGGCTCAGATCGCGCCGAGGGCGCGCACTTCGAGCGCCCCGGCGAGAAGCAGGCTCGCGGAGGCGAGCGCGAAGACGGGCACGAGGCGTCGCGTCGGGACGACGAGGCTCCAGCCGATCGCGGGCGTCGGAACGAAATCGCGGTACGCGAGGAAGCCCGCGAGCGCGAGGCCGAGGACGGCCCCGACCTCGAGGACGATCACGGGGAGCATGGAGGGGCCCTTGTAGAGCCCGGCGTCGAAGAGGTAGTGCACGCCCGAGACGACGGAGAGCGCGACCGCGAAGAAGAGGATCCACGGGATCGCGCGGCGCAGGTCGCGATCCTTCTCCTTCGCCATCGCGAGGAATGCGATGCCGGGAACGACGCATGCGAGACCGAGGTTGTGGACGACGATGTGCGCGAGAAGGTAGCCGGGGCCGAAGGCCTCCGTGAGCGCGAAGAGGAGCGAGAAGGGGGCCCCTCCCGTGAGGAAGGGGATCGCGACGTCGACGATGCCCGTGAGGAGGCCGAGCACCGCGAGGACGAGCATGGCGGCGTGGAAGGCGACCGGGAGCCGGGGTCGCTTCCGGGGCGCGGGGGGCCCGTTCCGTCGCGGGTGACGCACGTCCGGTCCTTCGCCTGGGGGATTAAATCCTTTCCTGTGCATGGGTTCCCCCCATGGACGTGACCCTCGTCTCGATCCCGCACGGCCCCGAGACCCTCGCGGGAACGCTCGCCACGCCCGAAGGCAAGCCCCTCGGCTGCCTCGTCCTGGTGCACGGTTTCCTCTCCTCGCGCTTCGAGGTCGCGGAGGCGGCCGAACGCCTCGCGGAACGCGGGTGGGTCGCGCTCGCGATCGACTTCACCGGACACGGCGGGTCCACCGGCCCGCGCGGGCGCACCGGGCGCGCCTGGATGGTCGCGGACGCGCGCCGCGCGGGCGCCTTCCTGCGCGAGCAGGGCTTCGAGGCGCCGCTCGGCATCGTGGGACACTCGACCGGGGGTCCGATGGCGCTCGCCGTGCTCGCGGAGGCGGAGGAGTTCAAGGCCGGCGCCGTCGTCGCGCCCCTCCGGACGCTCCGGCACGAGATGACGTCGCTCGAGCGCGGCGCCGTGCCCCTCCTCGGGCGGGTCTCGAAAGCCGCGACGCGGCTCGGCCTTCCCCCCATCCAGTTCCCTTACCGGTACGCGAAGGCCTACGATCGCCTCTTCGACGACCAGGCCGCGGCGGCGCGGGCGCGCGAGCGCGGGTTCCTGCAGAAGACTGCGAGCCTCGCCTGGGTCGACGAAGGGCTATCGGTGGACGGCGAGGCTTGGGCCCGCACCGTCGCGAAGCCCGTGCTCGTCATCGTCGCGACGCACGACCGCGTCGTCGCGCCGGAAAACAGCCGCGCCGTGTACAAGGCGCTCGCGGGCGACAAGCGCCTCGTGGAGCTCCCCACGGGCCACTCCGTCTTCGGCGACACGAGGGGCGCGGAAGCCGTGGCGGCCGTCGACCGGTGGTTCCGTGAAAAGCTGCATCCTTGACGCAACATCGTCCGGGCCGTGAGCACGCAATTTTCCTCATTCTCGGTTCCGAGGCCGGGCTTTTTCAGCGTAAACTGGACAGGTTCGAACTCGATGCCAAAGTCGAGGCGACCCGAAACCGACAAATATTATCCCCTCTTTGGGCCACCGTGCAGCGCCGAATCCGCAAGGTCACCTCGTACGTGTGTACGGGCTGCTACCGCACGTTCCCGACGAGCAAGGACGCCAAGACCCACGCGGCGTCGGCCCACCCGCCGAAGGCCGAGGGCCCGAAGGGGAAGCCCGGCCGCCGGCCCAAGCAGACGACGGCGATCATCGAGGCCATCAAGGGCGGCGCGCACTCCGCGGCCGACATCCAGGCCAAGACGAAGATCCCGCTCGGCCGCATCCACAGCCTCCTGTCCTACCTGCGGCGCAAGGGCGTCGTGAAGGGCTTCAAGGACAAGATCAAGCTCGGCAAGGCCGCCTGAAGCGGCCCGCGCGCGGGCGTCGCGCGTCGCGACGCCCGGTCGCGCTCAGAGGAACTGCGTCTCCTTCGGCAGCTCGGGCAGGAACTTGCGGAATCCGGCCGGCCAGTCCGCCGGGTCGATGCCCTTCTGCGCGAGGAACGCGACGGCCCAGCGCTCGAGACCGATGCCCGAGCAGCCGCTCCAGAGGTCCGCGCGCTGCGCCTTGATGTTGAACGCATCGGTGTATTTCTTGCCGACGATGCTCAGATTCTGGAACTCGAGCCACTCGCTCTCCTCGCGGGAGCCGCGGTAGGGCATCCACGCCTCGAAGTCGATGGTGCCGACCTCGAGCTTGTCCGTCTCGACGACCTCCTTGTCGTGGCCTTCCTGCGCGAGGAAGAACGGCGTGACCCAGGCCATGCGCCACTCGAGGTCGAGGATCTCGTTGAACACGTGCTTGTAGCGCGCGACGAGCTTCTCGCGCACGTCGAGGAGCTGTTCGCGCGTTCCGATGTACACGGGCTCGATGCGGTGGAACTCGTCCACGCGCTCCATGCCGTGGCGGCCGCCCGACTCGTAGCGGTTGCTCACGGCCGCGCGGTCGAACACCTGGACGGGAAGCGACGCGTCGGCGATGGTGCGCTGCTGGAAGCTCCAGTAGATGTTGCCGCATTGCGCGTAGCAGATGCCCGCGTTCGGCGGAGAGAGGTTGGCGAGGAGCTTGTCCGTGGGGACCTTGCGCGTGATCTTGACGAGGTCGATGAATTCCTGCCACTCCGCGACGTCGCGCGTCCGCGGCTCGCTCACGTAGTAGATCTCGTTCGGGACGCCGTGCATGTGGCCGGACTTGAGCCACACGTCGAACGGGACGTGGTGCGGGATCATGATCTCCTGGAAGCCCGCGGGCTTCAGGACCTCCTCGACCGCGATGCGCTCCATCGCGCGGATGATCGCCGCGATCTGGGGGCGGAAGACCCACTTGCCCTTCGTCGGGCCCTGCTTCAGCCAGTCGCGCTCCACCATGGCCTCGGTCGGGTTGCGGTCCCAGCGCGGCTCCTTCGAGGGCGACGACCACATCGTGCGGTGGTACTCTCCCTTGCCCTCGTAGTGCTGGAGGTTGACCTTCTCGCGCACGAGGTTGATCATGCGATCGATGTAGTTGTTCTCCAGGAACTCGGCGTCCACGTTCGCGAGCTCGAGCGTCGCGGTCCGGTCCTCGACGCGCACGGCCTTCGCGAAGGGCACCATGACGGGATGCTTCACGGGCTTCTCGAGCTCGAAGGTGACCTCGTAGGCGTCGATGATCACGTCGCGCACGCCGAGGCGGTGCGCCTTCCCGAGCTTCTCGCCCATGGCCTTGCGCAGGCGCAGGAGCGCGTCGTGCGCGCGCAGGCGGCCCTTCGATTCGACCTTGACGTGGATGGTGGAGCCCTCCACCCGGACGTCGTGCACGCGCGCCTCGTCGGTGCCGGGCTCGGCGCCCTTGCGCTTGAGGATCGTGGCGTTCGCCTCCTCGAAGAACGCCCGGATGGCGGCTTCGGCGGCCTTCGCGTCCGCGCTCAGGACGAAGCGTCCCGCGAGGTCGAACTGCATGGTCACGAACGCGGGAACGGTCGCCCCGGCGTTAAATCCTTGCGGGCTCCGGGCGGGACACGCGGCTCACGGACCCTTGCCGGCGCGCGCGGCCTTCTCCGCGAGGGCTGCGGAAGCGAGCCAGTCGTCGAGGGTGCGCAGGAGCGAGAGCGGGTCGGCCGCCTCGGCCTGAGCGACGAGCATCGCGCCCTCGGCGCGCGAGGCGATGAATCCGCCGTCGTCCGGCGCGAGGGACGCGCGGACGGCCTCGGCCGTCGCGGCGTCGTCGAACGCGAGGGACACGCGGGCGCGGCACTTCACGCGGATGCGCCCCCGAGCCGCTTCGCGACCTCGCCCGCGAACGCGTGCGCCGCGTCCTCCGGCACGAACGCGTGCGCCGCGCCGCGCCGGCCGCCGCCCGCGCCGCCGAGCGCCTTCGCGGCCGCCGCGAAGGCCGCGCCGAGGTCGTCGTCGGGCGCGGCGCGCGCCGTCGCGCGGCCGACGAACGCGGCGCCGCCGTCGGCGCGGACGCGCACGAGCGCCGCGCGGGCCCCGGGCGGCGCGAGGTGCGACGCGGCGACGCCCGCAAGGGACGTCGCGAGGTCCCCCTCGGCGACCGCGAGCGTCGCGACGGCGCCCTCGAGGAGGAGGCCGTCGCGCTCCGCGCGGAGGGCCTGCGCGAGCACGCGCTCCCGGAGGGCGGCGCCCGCGGCGAGGAGGCCCGCGGCGTCGCCGAAGGCGAGCGCGGGGCGGCCGGCAAGCGCGGCCGCTTCGAGCCCCCACGCCGCCGCGTCGGGGGCGACCCCGTCGGCGCCGCGGTGCCGCGTCGCGACGAGGTCGTCGGGCGCGAGCCCGGCCTCGAGGCGTCGGAGCGCGAGGAGCGAGACGAGGCGCTCCTGCGCGGCGACGTCCAGCGCGCGCGGCGAGGCGTCGGGCGCGATCCCGGCCTCGTCGAGGAGCTTCTTCGCCGCGCGGGCGCGGCCCGTGAGGCCGGGGAGGAACGGGTCGAGCGAGCCCGCGAGGGCGTCGAGCATCGTGCCGCCGTCGAGCGCCATCTCGCGCGTCGCGCGGAGCGCGCCCGTCTCGACGGCTTCGCTCGCGAGCTCGCCGTTGAGGCCGCGCAGCGGCCGCTGCCGATCCGCGAGCGCGCCCGCGACCGCGAGCGGCGCGAGGTCGAGGTGCCGCGCCGCGAGCGAGCGCGCAAGGAGGAGCGCGAGGAAGGAAAGCGACGCCTCGGAGGACGCGTCGTAGCGTCCCGCGTGCGCCGTGAGCCGCGCCGCGATCACGGGGTCCTCGGGTCCGTGCGCGCCGTCGACGAGCACGACGCCCGCGGCGAGCGGCGCGAGCCGGTCCGCGGACGCGTCGCCGAGGCCGATCGCGACGGCGACCGCGTGCTTGCCGGCGGCGATGCGATCGGCAAGCTCGGGGGTGAGGGAATCCGCGAGCGTCAGCTGGAACCCGACGCCCTCGCGCTCGAGGGCGCGGGCGAGGATGGCGCTTGCGGCGAGGGCGTCGCCGGAGCGCGCGGCGACGAGACGCACCGTCTCCTCCGAGCGGAGGAGGTCGGCCGCCCTGCGCGCCTCTCCGGCGAGAGCCGTGGGGTTCGCCCCCTTACTCGACGACGAGCTCCGCCGTCTCGGCCGAGTAGCGCCAGTCGGCCGGGAGGCGGCCCTGGATCTTGTAGTACTTCGCGAGGCGGCGGATCTTGCTCTCGATGAGCGAGAGACCGCGCGCGTTGGAGTGGTCCTTCGCGTGCTCCTTCACGTGGCCGCGCAGGTGCACGGCGCGCTTCATGAGGTTCTGGAGGTCCTCGGGGATCTTCGGCGCGAGGCCCTGCTCCTCGAGGATGGCCTGGAGCTTCTTGCCCGTCGCGAGCCGCACGTTGGGGACGCTGTACTGGTCGCGCAGGACGAGGCCGATCTGCGCCTGCGTCTTGCCTTCCTTCGCGAGCTTGACGATCGTCTCGACGACCTCGGCCTTGTCGAGGCCCTGCCAGTCGGGGATCTTTTCGCGGGTGGGGCGGACGGACGACGAGCTGCCCTTGCGGCGGGCGTGCATGCGTGCCATGTGGAACACTCCTTTTCGGCGATCCGTGGAAGCCTTCGTCCACCGAGGGACGGGGCCGCGACGGTCGACCCGACAGACTGGGGCTGGGAGATAAGGGTTTCGCATAGGGG
>DATLGO010000100.1 GCA_035540375.1 Candidatus Thermoplasmatota archaeon | reverse complement strand
GCCTGATCCTGTCGCCCACGCGGGCGGGGGGACGGCGACGGCCGCGGGGAGCGCGACGGCGCCGAGCGCGAGGAGGACGACGCCGAGCGTGATCGCGCGATGGAGCGACATGGAACAGCCGGCCGGGCTTCCGCGTCAGGCTATAAAGGGTTTCTCCGAAGACCGGCTCTGCGACCGGCCTTCGGGAGTCAACCTTCCGCTGTCGCCCGCGTGGGCGACAGGATCAGGCGTCCTCGTTCTTCTGTGCGGGGCGGGGCAGCGCCGCGGGCGGCGCGGGCGTCGGCTCGTCGCTGTGGAGCCGCGGCGCCTGGCCGGCATCGCCGAGGAGGGGCGCGCCGTCGGGCGACTTCGGGTAGCAGTACGTCTCTCGGCCCTGCGCGACCTTCGAGATGTAGCCCATGCGCTCGAGCTTCTTGATGTGGTAGTGGAGCGCCTGGCGCGAGAGGCCGAGGCGCTCGGCGATGCGCGCCTGCGTCGAGCCGGGGTTCGCGGCGATGTCCTCGAACACGTCGCGCTCGATCTTGCGGAGCGCCGCGACGGGCGGGGCCTCGCGCGCCGCCTCGCGCGGGCGGCCGGCGGCCGTGTAGTAGCGCTTGAAGAGGCCGGACTCCTGCGTCGTGAGGATGCCCTCGCGCTCGAGGCGGTACAGGTGGTACGAGAGCGTGCCGTACGAGAGTTCGAGCGCGCGTCCGATGCGGCGCATGTGGATGCCGGGGTTCGCGGCGATGTAATCGAGGATCTTGCGGCGCTTGTCGTGCGCGAGGAGGTCGTTCGCCTGGATGCGCGTGTAGAACGGCAGCGCCACGCGGAACGCGAGCTGACGGCCCGCGTCGGTGAGCGTGATGAAGAGCGTCGCGAGCGCGCCGCCCGTGACGGCCGTCGCCACCACGACCGCGCGGATCTCGCCCGCGATGTCCGTGACGGCGACGCCCTGGCCTTCGACGTGGACCTTCGACGGGTCGAAGGCGCTGTCGCGGATCGCGAGCGCGGTCGCGGGGCCGGGGAGGTGGAGGTCGTACTTCGTGCTCGTGAACGTCGCGTTCGCGACCGCGCCCTGCGAGAGGTACGCGGAGAGGCCGATCGCGTTGCCCGCGTACACGTCGCGGTCGCTTGCGAAGCGGAAGCCCGCGCCGCTCAGGTGGACGCCGATGGGGTTCGCGGCGATGAGGTTGTTCACGAGGCGGACCTCGGCCGCCGGGGCCGAGGCGCCGGCGGGGGCGCGCAGGTCGGACTGGACGCTGATCGCGGCGTGATCGCGCGAGACGCCCAGGTCCGTGGCGCGGATGCCCTTGAAGACGTTGTCCGCGAGGAGGAGCGTGGCGCCCCCGCCCGTCGCGGCGGCGACGGTCGCGGTCACGTCCTGGCCGTTGCGCTCGAAGGTGCTCCCGCGCGCCACGATGGCGCCGGGCGCGTCGAGCGTCGCGACGAGGCCGCGTCCATTGCCGTCGAAGACGTTGGACGCGAGGGTCGCCTCGATGGGGCCCGCGAGCGCGACCGCATGGCCGGCAAGGGTCGAGAACAGGCTGTCGGTGATCGTGAGGGTCGAGGTTTCCGTGGGCGTCGCGCGCACGCCGGATCCGGCGCCTTCGAAGCGCGCGTGCTCGATCACGAGGGCGCCCTCGAGGAGGACGACCGCGTCGCCGGGGACGTCGAAGAAGCGCGTGTGGCGGATCGTCGAGGTCTCGGCCGCGTGGGAGAGCAGGCGGACCTGGACGGCGGAGGTGATGGGCTTCTGGGCCGTGCCGTCCATGACGAGGACGCCGTGCACGACGAGGGCGCCGGGGCCCGTCAGCGTCGCGCCGGGCGCGATGACGAGGGTCTCGCCCGACCCGACGACGAGGTCCTGCGCCAGCTCGATCGGGCCGCTCAGCGTTGCGCGACCTGAACCGGTCTGGGCCCCGGCGGGTCCCACGAGGGCGATCATCGTCAGAAGGGCCAGGGCGACGGTCCATCCGGTCCGTCGCAGCGAGCGGCCTACCATGGCCCTCAGGTAGGCGAGCGGGCCATATGCACTTTGTCATGCACCCTTTTGACGATCAAAAAGCCTGTCAAATGCGGGGTATGTCTAGAACTTGGCTGAGAAGGCTTTTATGCTCCCCCGGGAAGTATCCATGCTTGCTCGCCCGGATCCCGGGTGGGCTCGTATTGGGGGCAACATCAGATGCGAACCACGAACCTCCGTGGCCTCTGGGCCGCGGTCGCCATCGGGCTCCTCGTCGCCGCGTTCCAGTTCCCGGCCGCCGGCGCGAACGAGGACTCGTCCATCTATGGCGTCTCGGACGCCGTGAACGTCAAGGGTCGCAAGACCGAGAAGGTCGATCCGGCGACGCTCACGCGGACCTCCGTCTCGAAGTACAAGGGTCTCCTCCTGACCGCCGACGCTGTCGAGAAGCTCGAGGCCCGCGGCCGCGCCCGCGAAGTCCTCGGCTCCGCCTTCGCGTCGAACCGTCTCCTCGCCGTCACGGACGGCTCGGTTGACGGCTACCTCGGCGTCTCCCCCTCGGGCGACGTCCCGATGGACGCCGAGGGCCGCCCGCTGCCCGCCCACGCCGGCAAGGCCTACGCGGTCCTCGCATCCGGCACGATCGCGACCTACACGCACGCGTACGCCACGCCGCAGATCCGCGCGGCGAAGTTCGCCTCGGACGCCGTCGCCTGGTTCGAGGGCCACGCCCTCGCCGAGCGCACGACCACCGGGACGGCGCAGGCGCACGCCGCGCACTGGACCCTCAAGCAGACCGCCTCCTTCTGTTACGAGCTGGAGCCGTACGGCAAGCTCTGCTACTCGGCCCGCTTCTACCAGAACAACGCCGACGGATCCTCCACCTACGATTGGTGGAACGTCGACATGGAGACGCTCACGAACCCCGGTTACAACCTCTATTGGACCGAGTGGCGCACGTCGACCACGTGGATGACGTCCGACGTGAACTACTACAACCCCGGCTCGCACCTCCTCGTCGACTGGGGTCCCGCGAACGCCTACGCGAGCGGCGGCTCGACGCTCTCGGTCGCCGTCGGCCCGCGCAGCGGCACGCACGGCGCGGTCCTCACGGACCTCCTCAGCTGGTCGTACTACATCGAGTCCATGGGCGTCGCCCAGGCCTCGAACACGCAGTACAGCGACGTCTACGTCCGCCACGACTTCGACTACGGCGGCGGGCCCACGACGTACCAGATGTCCACGTATCCGGGCTTCACGGTCCGCACCACCCAGGGGCAGTGTCTCTACATCCCCTTCACGAACAAGGCTGAGTGGCGCGAGTACACGTGGAATGGCCAGGACAACTTCTACAACACGTGGATCAACTCGTGGCGCCAGATCTGCCCGTGAGGGTCAGGACCCGCGCGCCGCGAGCGCAGCCTCGAGGTCCCCCTGGAGGCTGCGGGGCATGTCGGGCAGCTCGAGGAGCGCCTTCAGCTCGTCGACGGTGCGCAGCCGCGCGCGGACCGCCATGCGCGCCTGCGCCGTCTCCCGCTGGAGCACGACGGCCTCGAAGCGGTGCCACCCGTCCGCGAGCGCGCCCACGTGGAGGGCTTCGATGACGAAGGGCTCGTTCGTGCGCACGCGGCCCGGGAACGCGACCTCGGGCTTGCCGTCCGTGTGGACGAGCTCCCGGAGCCGCGCCCACGCCGTCCAGTAGAGGACGTCGTCCATCGCCGCGTACACGACCCCCTCGAGGACGGTGCCGGGCCAGCCGCAGTAGCGGTCGTCGAGCTCCGCCCGGGCGCGGACGACCTTCCCGTCGTCGAACATCCTCAGGCGGAGGCCGAGGGGGTTGCGCGGCCCGCACACCCAGCATGGATTGTCGCCGGGGTCGGTCGGAAGCTCCTTGCCGGGAAGCGAGGAGGGCATGCGGCCGCATCGGCCGAGGGAGCCTAAACCCTGCCCTTCCCGGCCGGGCACTTTCTCCCTACCCCCGCCGCGACGGTCTTGACGCGCGCGGTTGGTGGCCCGGCATCCGAGGGACGCGCATGTCCACCACCCTCCTCGTCGGAAAGCAGGTCGTCGGCCACGGGAACGAGACGGTCCTCGTCGAATCGCGCGCGGGCGGCGTGCGCCTCGTGCGCCGCGGGGGACAGGAGCTCTACGTCCCCGACGCGTGCCTCGACGACCTCGCCGCGGCGCTCGCCGCGTTCGCGCGCGCGGGGCGTCGCGTGTCCGCCTGATCTCCAAACCTTCTTGCCGTCCCCCCTTCTACGCCCGCCCATGAAGGAGGAGATGAACGCCTTCGACGTGCGGGCCCTTGCCCTCGAGCTGAGCCAGCTCGTCGGCGGCCGCTTCGACAAGGCGTTCCAGCCGGCCCGCCAGGAGGTGCTCCTGCGCTTCCGGCTCTCCTCGGGGGCGGTCGCGGACGACGACACGACGAAGCGCGAGCTCGCGGTCGCCGTCGGCCGCTGGGCGTGCCTGACGCGCACCCCGCGCGAGAACCCGGCCGAGCCGCCGCCGTTCGCGATGTCGCTGCGGCGCCATCTCTCCGGGGGGCGCGTGATCGGCATCCGCCAGCACGCCTTCGACCGCGTCCTCGAGATCGAGATCGAGCGCAAGGAGGGCGTCTTCACGCTCGTCCTCGAGTTCTTCAGCGACGGCAACCTGATCCTGTCGAAAGGCGGGAAGATCATCGTCCCGTTGAGCCACCAGTCGTGGGCGACGCGCGAGATCCGCCCGGGGGCCGACCTCGTCTTTCCGCCCGAGCGCATCGACCCCTTCACGATCACGCGCGAAGCCTTCCGCGAGAAGGTCCGCGGATCCACGAGCGACGCCGTTCGCACGCTCGCGACCGAGCTGAACCTCGGCGGACAATGGGCCGAGGAGATCTGCGCCCGCGCGGGCGTCGCGAAGAACACGCCTGTCGCGGAGCTCGCGCCCGAGGCCGAGGAGGCGCTCTTCGCCGCGCTCAAGGCCATCGTCGCGCGGTTCGAGCGCGGCGAGCTCGAGCCGGTGCTCGTCAAGCGGAAAGGCAAGAAGGTGGACGTCGCGCCGCTTCGCCTCGCCGAGCACGAGGGCGCCGAGGTCGAGACGTTCCCGACGTTCAACGACGCGCTCGACGCCTACTTCGGCGCGCCCTCCGTGATCGAACGCGTCGACCCGCGCGTGAAGAAGCTCAACGAGGAGCGCGCCCGCCTCGACCGCATGCTCGCGGTCCAGAAGGCCGCGGTCGAGAAGTTCGAGCGCGAAGGCGTCGAATACCGCGAGAAGGGCGACCTTCTCTACGCGCACTTCGACGTCGTCTCGCGCGTGGCGACGAAGCTCATCGAGGCCGCGCGCGCGTCCGGCTGGCCCGACGTGCAGGCCAAGCTCAAGGAGGCGCGCAAGGCCGGCCACCCCGACGCGAAGACCATCGAATCGGTGAATCCGGCCGACGGCACCGCGACCCTCGCGGTCGAGGACTACGAGGGAAGGCCGATGCGGGTGAAGGTCGACCTCACGAAGAGCGTCCAGGAGAACGCCGAAGCCTGCTACGAGCGCGCGAAGAAGGCGCGCGAGAAGCTCGCGGGCGCCGCGACCGCGCTCGCGATGACGGAGGACAAGAAGCGGCGCCTCGAAGCCGAGGGCGCGAAGGTGCTCGCGGAGGTCGAGCGCGCGCGCACGAAGCCGAAGGCGACGAAACGCTTCTGGTACGAAGGCTACCGCTGGTTCCTCGCGAGCACGGGCCACCTCGTCCTCGGCGGCCGCGACGCGTCCTCGAACGAGAAGCTCGTGAAGAAGCACCTCGGCGACGCCGATCGCTACGTGCACGCCGACATCCACGGGGCGCCGAGCGTTGTCGTGAAGGCGGACGCCGAAGGCGGGGTTTCCGACGCGGCGCTCGCGGAGGCGGGGGCCTTCGCCGTGTCGATGTCGAAGGCGTGGGCCTCGGGCCTCGCCTCGGGGGACGCCTACTGGGTCGCGCCGACCCAGGTGTCGCGCACGCCCAACCCGGGCGAATTCCTCGCGAAGGGCGCCTTCATCATCCGCGGCAAGCGCAACTACGCGAACCATTCCGTCCGCCTCGCGGTCGGCGAGGTCGAGATCGACGGCGTCCGCAAGATCATGGGCGGACCGCCGCCCGCGGTGAAGACGCGCGCGAAGCGGTGGCTGGAGATCGAGCCCGGCGAGCGCGGCGCGAACGACCTCGCGAACGCGCTCTCGAAGGTCTTCGACGTGCCCGTCGAGGAGATCCAGCCGCTCCTGCCGCCCGGGCCGCTCCGCGTCGTCGCCTCGCAGGGAGTCGACGCATGAGGATCCTCCATCAGGACGCGCAGGCGAACCTCGTCCGCGTGCGTCCCGACTCGATGGACGATCTCTACCATCTCGCGCAGATCGTGCGGAAGGGCGACCTCGCGACGGCGGTGACGCAGCGCACGCCCGATCTCGGAGACAAGGACAAGGCGCGCGCCGGCAAGGCCGAGAAGCGCACGATGACGCTCACCATCCGCGTGGAGACGATCGAATTCGCCGTGTTCTCGAACCGGCTTCGCCTGCTCGGCCCCATCGTCGAGGGCCCGCAGGACCTCGGCATGTACCACACCCTCAACGTCGAGGAGCGGGTGGACCTCGCGATCGTGAAGCCGTCCGGCTGGCGCGATCACGAGCTCCTGCGCCTCAAGGAATCGATCGACGCGACCGAGAAGCCGCGCGTCACCTTCCTCGCGATCGAGGAGAACGAGGCCGTGGTCGCGGTCCTGCGCCAGTACGGCGTGCAGAAGATGGCGGACATCGTCGGCCACCAGTCCGGCAAGCGCTTCGCGTCGTCGGGACGCGACGAGGAGGCGTTCTTCGACGAGATCCTCCTCGCGCTCAGGGACTACCGGGGCGAGAGCTCGCCGCTCATGATCGTCGGGCCGGGGTTCGCGAAGGAGCGGTTCATGGACCACGCCCGCGCGAAGCAGCCCGACCTCGTGAAGGGCGCCGCGGTCGAGGGCACGGGCCAGGCCGGCATGGCGGGCGTGCAGGAGGCGATCCGTCGCGGCGTCGTGGACCGCGTCGCGAAGGAGAATCGTGTCGCGCTCGAGACGCGCGCCGTCGAGAGCTTCCTCGAGGCGCTCGCGACGAACGCGCCCGCCGCCTACGGTCCGGTCGCGATAGAGCGCGCGCTCGAGGCGGGCGCCGTCGACCTGCTCCTCGTCACCGACGCGATGCTGCGCGGCGGGGGCGAGGGCGAAACACCGGCGGAGCGATGGCTCGCGCTCGCGAAGCGCTCGGGCGGCCGCACGCTCGTCGTGAGCGCCGTCCACGAGGCGGGCCTCAAGCTCGCGGCCCTCGGCGGCGCGGGCGCGACCCTGCGCTACCGCCTCGAAACGTGAGGCAAGGCTGAAGCATCGCCGCATCCGACGCCGACGCATGACGCGCCGTCTCTACCGCATCGCCGTGCGGCCGGGCGAGGAAGGCACGTTCCGCAAGGCCGCCGTGGGGCTGACGGAAGACGTCGCGCGGGAGGTCGGGCTCGACCGATTCGCCCTGTTCTACCAGGGATCGACCGCGTGGCTTCTCCTCGAAGGCGCGGTCGAGGAGCCGGCGAAAGCCCTCTTCGAATCCTCGAAGACGCGCAAGGCGGCCGAGGCCATGGCGGCCCACTCCGATTTTTCGGCCGATCGCGCCGCGTCCCTCGCCGTCGCCGAGACGTTCCACGAAGGCGCGGCGGGCGCAGGCATCCCGCTCGCCTTCGGCCTCCGCATCCTCCCGGGCCACGCGGCGGCGTTCCGGGCGGCCGCCCTCGGTTGGCGCGCCGACCCGTTCCTCGGGGCGGGGGCGAGCGAAGCGGCGCTCTTCGCGGGCGACGAAGACGCGTTCCTCGTCGTCGGCGCGCCCGACGCGCATTTCGTGGAGAGGCTCGTCGGCGACCCCGCGGCGCGTCGCGTGCTCGCGGACATCGCGCGCCACACGGACCTCACGCTCTCGGACCCGTCGCGCGATGCGCTCGTCGAGGTGCATCACGCGCTCGATGTCTCGCGGGCCTGGTGAACTAGGGCCCTCCGGACGTCCCGCGGGGCTCATGACCGCGCGGGCCGACCTCTCCGCGTGGCCTGCCGACCCTTCCGAGCCTTCGCGCTCGCGCTCCTCCTCGTCGCGCCCAGCGCGCTCGCCCAGGGCGAGAGCCTCGCGACCTACGAGGTGACGTGGTCCGTTTCCCGCGAAACGTACACCGCGACGGGCCATCTCGTTCCGGGGGAGACGCGGCTCCTGCGCCTGCGCGTCGAGACGATGAACGTCACGCAGGTCTCCGCCACGGTGTCGTGGAACGAGACGGACGACCCCGTCGGTCTCTCCGGCCCGGACACGTTCAGCGCGTCGCTCTACATGCCCGACAAGTCCCGCGCGCCCGGGTCGCCCGTGGCTTCCGCGTCGGGGAAGCTCGACGTGCGCGCCGTCGTCGCGAGACCGCCCGAGTCCATGTCGGTGCGGGCCCGAGACGCGGACGACCTCCGCGCCAAGCTCGCTTCCTATGCGTCGTCCTCGGGCTCGGGCGCATGGCACCTCGAGGTCCGCCTCGAGGATGTCGGCAACCCGCACCGCGCCGAGGTGGACAAGGGCAATTCTTTCGACGTCGTGATCACCGTGCACGCCTACGAGGCCGCCGCGATGCGCATCGTCACGCTCGCGCCCGCGCCGCGCTCGGGGGGCCAGGCCTTCGGCGCGGGCTTCGAAGAGATGGGGCTCTGGACGTGGGCGTCGGGCGCGCTCGCGGTCGTCGCCCTCGGGCTCGGCGGCGTCCTCTGGCGCCGACGATGAAGGCTTCTGTCCATGGTCGTTTCCCGGAGGGAATGAATCTTTATAGTCGCTCAAACCCATGGTGACGCATGTCCCCTCGGCCCCTGGCCCCCGGCGGCGGCGTGATGCGCCCCAGGGCGCCGGCCGGCTCCCCGGCCGCCTCGAATCCCGCGGTCGAGAAGCTGGAGCGCGACTGCCTCAAGCTCATCGACACGCTGAGCGAGATCCAGCGCTCGGGCGAGGACCAGACGCTCCGTCTCATCGCGGAGCGCAGCGGGATCTCGAAGGACGAGGTCAACCGCTACCTCAACCCCCAGGTGAACGAGGTGTACAACCTCGAACGCCTCCTCGTCGTGCGCGCCCGCAACCGTCCGCTCTACAACTACCTCATCGTCTCGGGTCCCCCGAAGGTCGAGGAGGGCCGCTGGGCCGGCATCCAGGCGAACACCTCGAAGTTCGTGCTGTTCAACGCGGTCGCGCAACGCTACGGCTGGAACGTGAAGTTCATCGGCGAGCGCGGCCTCATCGTGGACCTCGAATACCGGGGCATCCGCGAGATCGCGCCCGAGCGCATGGGCCGCGCCTTCGACGGTCAAGGCCCGATCCTGCAGCTCGATTCCCTCGGGGGCGGGCCCGGGTCGCCCTCCTGAGCTGACGCCAGCGCGCGCTTGCTCGTCGACGCGAGGTCGCTCGCCGTCCCGGCGCGAGGCCTTGCCGGTCGGCGTCCAGAAATCCTGAAGCATCCTCCCGCCCCCTGTCGCGGGGCGCCTTGCGCGAAGCGGGCGCCGACCGAAGGCTCCGGGACGTGACGTCATGCGTTCAACGACGAGATCCGACGAGGCTGCGACGGCGAACACGGTCGTTCTCGAGCGCCATCTGCGCGCGCCGCCCGAGCGCGTGTACCGGGCGTTCCTCGAACCCGACGCGATGGAGAAGTGGCTGCCACCCCATGGCTTCACGGGCAAGGTGCACGAGATCGACGCGCGCGTCGGCGGATCCTATCGCATGAGCTTCACGAACTTCGGGACGGGGACGAGCCACAGCTTCCGCGGAGACTACGTCGAGCTGAAGCCCCACCGCACGATCCGCTACGTCGATCGGTTCGACGACCCCGGCCTGCCGGGCGAGATGGAGGTCTCGATCCACCTCCGTCCCACGCGCGCGGGCTGCTTCGTCCAGATCACCCAGACGGGCATCCCGTCCGCGATCCCGGTCGAGTTTGCGACGATGGGCTGGCAGGAATCCCTCCTCCAGCTCGCCGCCCTCGTCGAGCCCTCGATTCCGGACGGCCCCCCCGAGGGTTGAGCCGATCCGCGCGGGGCGCGGGCTTGGCCGCCGCTCGCGAACCGTTATATACGGCCATGCGACTCCGCCGGATCATGGCACGGTTCGCAACCCTGAGCGAGCCCAAGGCGGTCCTCGCGTGGAGCGCCCTCGTCGCGTTCCTGGTCATCGTCCTCCTCGCGGGCGTCACGCAGCGCGAGGTCGGCGGCTGGCCCTACGCGCTCGGCCTCCTCGCGTTCGTCGGCGGCATCGCCGCGCGCGAGGACTCGATTCCGATGCTCGCGCTCATCGGGCTCTGCATCTTCTCGATGCTCGACATTGTCCTGCGCGTCGGCATCCTCGGCCCGGTCTGATCACGTCAGCCGGATCTCGGCGATCGCGTCGCCCTTCTTCGTCTCGAGGAAGATCTGCGTCTGGTCCAGCCGGATCATGCGGAGGCGGAAGGACACGCGCTCCTCGTAGAGCGGGATGTTCAGCTCGATCTTTGGCATGAGGTAGTCGAGCCCGTTCGACGCGAGGTTCGACATGTCGTAGAGCGAGGCCTCGTACTCGTTGAGGAGGGGCGCGATCTCCGCGAGCATCGACTCGACCTTCTTCCGCACGCGCTCGTTCGGAACCTCGCGTCTCGTCGTGGTCGCGTTCGCGGGCGGCGACCACCACTCGATGCTCACGTGCACGGCGCGCATGGCTTCGGCGCCTGCTCGGGCGCTTCCCCGATATGAGGGCGATGGATGTGGCGCGAGGCGGCGGGGCGGATCCACGCCCTGACGTCGCGGGACATCGGCGCCGCGGCTGGCCGGGCGCGTCCAGAAAAAAGAGGGGCAAGCCCCCGCGGCGTGTTGGAGCCGCCGCGGGGGTCTAGCGTTCGTCGTCTAGCCGGAGCGCTCGGGGCGGGAGGCGCCGCCCGTCGCGGGACCGCTCGCGCCGACCGCGCCGTGCGGCGGGAGGGCGTTCGCCACCGCGCCGGGGCCGGGCGAGGCGCCCGAGCCTTCGGAGGCGGGCGCGCCGTCCGTCTTCATTTCCGCGAAGTACGCGTCCAGCGCGCGCTCGACCGTCTCCGAGATGTTGTTCTCGGAGAACAGCTTGAGCGCGTGCAGCTTGATGTGCTGCCGGATCGGGAGCTTCACCTTGATGCTCTTGCGCTGTTCGAGGTCGCGGTTGCCCTGGTGGACGAAAAGTCCCCAGTTCGGGTCGTCGGCGTTGTAGTTGCTCAGCTTCTTGGTCATTTTACGCCCTCCGGCGGACGAGCAGGACGGTCTCGGCCGCCACGAGGAGGCCGAGGAAGATGGTCGCGTACATGAAGATCGGCGGCGCGCCGGCGTCGCGCTCCTTCAGCGTCACGGTGTGCGTGCTGAAGTGCGGGATGACGACGAGCACCTGCGTGCCCATCTCGCCCGCGAGGATGTAGTAGACGGGGTCCGTCTTCCCCTCGGGGGTGAGCACGTCGGCGTAGTTCGCAGCCTGCTTCACGGGCTTGCCGTCGACGAGGATCTCCGCGTCGCCGGTCGCGAGGCCCTGGATGGTTTCGCGGTCGAGGCTCACGATGAGCGTCTTGCCGGCCGAGACCGCGCTCGACACGGTGACGTCCACGCGGTCCTTCGTGGCCGCCGTGACCATCTGGATCGTGTTGTAGTACGACGAGGTGACCGCCGTCGTGACGGTGCCCTCGTGGCCCGCCGCGACGCTCGACACGGCGCCGAGGTCGAGGCCGGCCGCATCGAGGCCGGTGACGGCCTCGAGGCTCGCCGCGCCGCTCGCCGCGCGCGGGATGCCCTTCGCGGAGAGGGCGTGGCCGCTCTGCACGAGGACGTGGCCCGCGACCGCGCCGCGCGCGACCGCGTCGTTGATCATCGAGCGCTCGGCGTTCGAGAGCTCCGTCTCGATGCCGAAGTGCGTGCGGAAGATCATCTGGCTGCCCTCCTCGAGGTGGGCCTTGACGCGGCCCATCGAGAGCAGCTCGAAGGCGCTGCCCGGGGCGGGGCGACCGTCGAGGTTGGTGATGATCATCGAGCCGAGGTAGGCGCCGTTCGCCGAGGCGATCTCGACGACCGACGGGCTCGCGCGCGTCGCCTCGATGCCCGAGGCGAGGGTGAAGCCGACGTCGTTCGCCTTCTTCGCGACGACACGCATGTAGGCGCTCGTCGTGTCGCTGAACTCGAGCTTGCTCTCCGCGTTCTCGAGGAGGAGCTGCGGCGCGCCGTCCGAACCGGACGAGATGAAGCCGCTCGAGCCCGAGGCGATCGAGGCGAAGACCTTCGTGCCGGTGGAGATCATCGTGAAGTCGTTCACGATGCCGGCCTTCTGGTCGGACTTCAGGCTCACGAAGTTGCCGACCGCGCGGCCGTCGTAGAACAGCTTGAACGCGCCGAAGGCGTCCGAGCGCGTGAGCGCGGCGGCCGTCTCGTCGATGCGGCTGCGGATGACGACGAGCGCGTTGCCCGCCGCGGCCTCGCCGGCGTTGACGACGATCCGCGGGTCCGCGCTGAGCGTCGTGTCGACGAAGTACTTGGGATACGGCGTCTGGGCGAGGACCTCGTCGAGCGAGCCCACCGCGACCGCGCCCTTGCCGGCGACGGTCACCGCGATGTCGCGGGGCGACTTCGCGGCGAGGCTCGACCCGCGGCTGTCGAACACGAAGCTCGAGGCCGCGCGGGTGCCCGCGTGGTAGTCGATCTCGAAGGCGCCGCGCTGGGCCTTGTTGATCTTGAGCTCGGCGCTCTCGTAGTACGCCATCGCGTGGTGCGCGATCTTGTCGGAGTTGAAGCCCGCGAGCACGTGGCTGCCGATCTTGCCGTCGGCGACCGCCTGGGCGAGGATCGCGTCCGTCGCGCGCTCCTCGGCCGCGTGGCCGGAGCGGAAGATGACGCGCGCGCCCTCTTCGAGCTCGGCATCGAGCCGCGAGGCGCCCGAGAGCATGAAGCGGGACGACGCCGTCGGGGCGCCGTCGGAGCGCACGAGGACGATGTGGCCCTCGAAGCCGTTCGGGCCCTCGAGGAAGGCGACGCTTTCGGACACAAGGCGCGCCTTGACGTCCTTTGCGAGCGTGAACGCGCCCTTCGCCTCGCCGCGCGCGTCGAGGACGAGCGTGGCGTAGGCGTCGTCGTAGAGCTTGAGGTCCGCCTTGAGACCGCGGATCGAGATCGCGTGGGCGCCGTCGACGCCGAAGGACGCGATGCCCGAGTCGTCCACCTTGACGCTCTCGAAGACGTTCGTGCGCGTCTCGAGGATCGTGAAGTCGTGGACCGCGACCACGGACTTGTTCACGAGGCCGGTGGCGAAGGCGCCCGCGAGCTTGCCGTTGTCGAACAGGCTGAAGGAGCCCGAGACGGCCGCCTCGCGCGCGGCGCGGGCCTCGGATCGGGCCTGAACAGCGCTCGAGGCGTCGCCCTCGCGGAGGGGATTCGCCGTGATCGAGATCTGGTGCTGGGCCGACGCGGAGAAGGAGGGCGTCGAGACGAGGACGAGCGTGCGACCGCCGTGCGTCTCGGCGAAGAAGGCCGCCTGGCCCTGGCGGAGCGCGTCCTCGACGCGGGCCGCCGAGTCGACGCGCTTCGCGAGCGCGCCGTTCACGTACACGGCCGCCGAGGAGGCCGGCGCGCCGAGCGACTCGTAGGCGAGATCGTAGGAGAGCATCGCGGGCTTCGCGCTCGCGGCCGTCGCACGGAGCGACGTCTCGACGGATCCGGGGACCGCCGTCGAGGTCGAGGTCTGGAAGCCGGCGAGGTAGTCGATCGCGGAGTGGGCCTGCGTGTTGCCCGAAAGCTCCGTGACGACGTGGCTCGAAAGCCGGCCGTTCGCGAGCGCCGAGGTGAGCGCGTTCACGTACGCCTTGTCGGCGAGGTAGACGGGGCGGGCCTGGAAGGCGACCTCGCTTCCGGGCTTCAGGGTCGCGACGAGGTTGCCGCGGGCGTCCATGCGGAAGCCTTCGGCCTCGCTCGCGGGGCCGTTCGCGCCCACGACGACGAGGCTGCCGACGTAGGAAGCGCCGCTCCAGAGGTCGGCGATCTTGCGGGACGCGCTGAGCTCGGGCTGGATGGCGTGCGCGAGGTCGTAGCGGACGATCGCGTCCGAGACGGCCTCGATCCGCATCGCGCCGTTGATGTTGTCGTGCATCGACACGATCGCGTTCGAGCCCTTGAGGGTGAGGGCGGAGGATCCGACGCCGCGGATCTTCTCGGCCTGCGAGAAGCCGTCGATGGAAACCTTGTTGAAGACCTTGACGCCGAGCGCGAGGGCCTGGTAGCCTTCGAGCACGCCGCGCGATTCGGTGATGCTCGCGGCGACGTTGGAGCCGCTCGCGAGACCCGCGGCATCGACGAAGATCTCGCCCACGCTCCGGACGTTCAGTTGCGATTGAGCGCTGGCCGCCGGCACGAAGGCGCTCGTGACAAAGAGCGCGGCCGCGGCGAGGATGACGAGCCTGGTGTTCATGCGGTTTCCACCTCGGTCCGCCCGAGCGTTCGGACGGACACAGAGGGTGTTCCCCGGGCATGCCTTATGAAGCGCCGACGATCGTGTGATCCGGCCAACCGCCCCGAGGGGAACAATGGGAACCGGGGCCCGCGGTCACGGGAGGCCCATGAAGGCGCGCGCCGCGGGGCCGCCGTTCGCCCCGGCCCAGGCGAGAAGGGCGAGGGCCGCCAGGAACAGCACGAATCCGCGGGCGTCGCGACGCACGCCCCCGACTCGGCGCGCCCCCTATATGTCCGCGCGCAACGGCCCCGCGGGCGCCGCGGACCGCCGGCCCTCGGGCGCCCGTCGTCCTTTTGTGCCATGCCACGGATGGCCGATTCGTGCCGGGCCGGACGCTCCTCTACGTCGAGCACGACGGGATGGTGTACCTCGTCGAGCGCGACGGCGTCCTCACCTTCCCGCGCCCGGAGGAGATCCCGTTCGAGGCGGACCGGAAGGTCGAGATGCGCTTCGAGGACACGGTGGTCTGGTACTGCGTCCCCCGGCTCGACGCGTGGCCCCGGCACTGGATCCCGAAGGACCGCGTCCCGGCCCTTTCGAACGTGGACCCCCTCGTCCAGAGGGCTGTGAACGCGAGCCTCGTCCGCGAGGTGAGCGGCGCCCTCGTCGTGCGCGCGGGCCGCGACGGGACGGCGGAGGTCCTCATGGTGAAGGCGAGCCGCGGCTTCACGAAGGGGATGTGGAACATCCCGGGCGGTTTCGTCCAGTACGGCGAGTCCCCCGAGGAGAGCGTGGTCCGGGAGATCGAGGAGGAGACGGGCCTCGCGATCGAGGTCGAGGCCCTCCTGGGGGTCTACTCGGAGCGCTTCGCGAGCCCCTACTTCATGCGCGGCCACATGTTTCTCGCGCGCGCCGTCACGGAAGCGCTCGACCTCGACCCGGACGAGATCGCCGAGGCTCGCTGGATGCCCGCCCGCGAGGCCTACGAGGTCACGCTCAACCCGTTCGCGCGCCAGGCGCTCGACCGGCTCGACCGGGACCGCGGCGTGCTCCGGGGCCGCCCCTGGGCGCGGTGATGCGGCCGCCCAAAGCCTTATCGCAGGCACCCTCCTAGGCGCGCCCATGCCCCGTCGCGAGACCCCGGCCGAGGAAGACTTCGAGGATTTCGAGGTCGAGGAGGTCGACGAGGAGGACGAAGGGTCCGCCCCCGGCGTACCGAAGTCCGTCGAGGTCCGCTGCAAGGGCTGCGGCGAGGAGACCGTCCACAAGGTCGTCTCGGGCCGCGTCGGCGCGCGCCGCGGCTTCACCCTCGAAGCGACCGTGACCTGCGAGGAATGCGGCACCACGCACCGCGTCGTCGTCAAGGAGGCGCCCGAGGTCAAGATCCCCGCCATCGTGAGCCGCGGCGCCACGAGCGCGCGCACCTCCATCGAGATCCCGGGGGACGACGTCGTCTCCGAGGGCGACGACTTCATCGTGGACGGCCGCGCGGCCGTCGTCACGGGCATCGAGCTTGCGGGCGCGAAGCGCGTCGGGAGCGCCGAGGCCTCGCGCATCCTCACCCTCTGGCTCAAGGACTTCGAGGAGGTCCGCCTGCGCTTCACGGTGAACATGGGCGACAAGACGATCGCGAAGGACATCGTCGTGGATCCCGCGACCGAGGTCGCGGTCGGCCAGGAGTTCGTCCTCGGCCGCCTCCGCGTCACCGTCCACGGCATCAAGACCACGCAGCGCCTCATGCGCCGCGGCACCGCCGTCGCGCGCGACGTCACGCGCCTCTTCGCGCGGCCCACGCAGCTCCCCGAGAGCGAGAAGGCCCGCAAGGAGCGCAACTACAAGCGCGCGAAGGCGCTCGGCATCCCGCTGCGTCCCCCCGAGGAGACGCTCGACAAGGACGAGGAGCGCGCGGCCCGCAGCGCCGACCGCCGCGGAGGCCGCGGGCGATGAGCGCGCGCCTCCTCGACGGCCGCCGCGTCGCCGAGACGGTGCGCGCGGAGGTCGCGGAGGGCGTGAAGCGACTCGCCGGGAGCGGCGCGGCGCCGGGCCTCGCGGTCGTCCTCGTGGGGAACGACCCGGCGAGCGAAGTCTACGTCGCGAGCAAGGACCGCGCCGCCCGCGAAGCGGGCATCCGCGCCTCGACGATCAAGCTCCCCGCGACCGCGACCGAGCGCGAGGTGCTCGACGTCGTGGCGCGCCTGAACGCGGACGACGCGGTGGACGGCATCCTCGTGCAGATGCCGCTCCCGAAACAGATCGACGCGCGCAAGGTCCTCGCCGCCGTCTCCCCCGGGAAGGACGTGGACGGCTTCCACCCGATCAACCAGGGCCTCCTCCTCGAAGGCCACCCGCGCTTCGTGCCCGCGACCCCGCGCGGCGTCGTGGAGCTCCTCGCGCGCGAGCGCGTCCCGCTCGAAGGCAAGGACGTCGTCGTCCTCGGCCGCTCCACCATCGTCGGGAAGCCCCTCGCGGCCCTTCTCCTCACGAAGGGCATCGACGCGACGGTGACCGTCGCCCATTCGCGCACGCGCGACGTCGCCGCGCACACGCGCCGCGCCGACGTCCTCGTCGCGGCGATCGGCGTCCCCGGGTTCGTGAAGGCGGACATGGTGAAGCCCGGCGCCGTCGTCGTGGACGTCGGCATCAACCGCGTGCCCGACGCCACGGCGCCGAAGGGCTCGCGCCTCGTCGGCGACGTGGATTTCGCGCCCGTCTCGGCCGTCGCCTCCGCGATCACGCCCGTTCCGGGCGGCGTGGGCCCGATGACCATCGCGATGGTCCTCGCGAACACGCTCGACGCGGCGCGGATGCGACGCGCCTAGCCGACGAGCCCAAGCGCGCCCTCGAGGAGCCCGTTCGCCTCGCGCGTCGCGCCGTCGACCGGCGCCCCGTCGCGGATGACCCGGTCGGGCGCCGCGCCGCGGGCGGGCGAAAGGAGCGCCTTCACCGTCTCGACGGCGCCCTTCACCGCGTCGAGCGCAGCCTCCGCGACCGCGGCGACGGCGTCCGCGCCGCCCGCGAGCGCGCCCTTCGCCGCGGCCGTGGCCGCGTCGGACGCGCCGAGCGTCGCGTCGCGCGCGTCGGCGCCGGCGCCCGCGAGGCCCGCGACGGCGGCGAGCGCGCCGTCGGCGGCGCCGCGCGCCGACGCCGTGGCGGCATCGAGGGCGGCAAGCGGGAGGCCGAGGAGGTCGGTGACGAACTGGCGGACCGTCGCAACGAGGCCCACGAGGACGTCGGGGGCCGAGGTCGGATCCTTGGCGATGCGGTCGACGGCGTCCTGGGCGGCGTCGGCGACGTCCTGCGCGCCGGCGACGGGCTCGCTCACCGGGTCGACGGGCGCGGGTTCGGCGGCGGGCGGCTCGTCGCTCGGGGCCGGGGGGATGGGACAGGTGTCAGGGGTGAGGCCCGTTGCGCGGTGCGCGACGCAAAGCGCGAAGACGACGTCCTGGGCGGGGTCGGCGGCGCGGCCCTGCGCGAAGCCGGCGGGGTCGGCGGCGGCCTCCGCGGCGGCCCCGGCGGCGTACGCGACGGGGTCCTGCGCGGCGGCGAGCGGCGTGAGAAGGACGAGCGCGAGGAGCGCGGAGCGGAAGGCCGAGCGGGCGGACACGGGCACCACGCCCGGGGTTCCGCGCCGCCCGCCTTCAACTCCGTGGATGGAGGCTTTGATCGAGCGTCAGACGGTCGTCTCGACGCGCTCCTCGGCCCGGTTCTTCCGATACCAGTTCCACGCGGCCCCCGCGAGGGCCGCGACCATCATCCAACGTGAGAGCTTCATGCGGCTCACCGGGCGGACTCACGCGCGCCCCCCGGAAGGCCGTTCTGACCCCGCCGTCGATGCTCGGCATCCGAGCGGAAGAACCACCAACGCTTAAGGGAGCGATGGCGCATCGCGTCGCCGTGGAAGACCGGCGCGTCGTCGTCATTGGCCTTGGTTACGTCGGCATCCCCGTCGCCGCGAAGCTCGCGGACGTCGGGTACGACGTGACGGGCCTCGACCTCGATCGCGCGAAGGTCGACGCGGTGAACGCGGGCCGATACCCCATCCAGGGTAACGAGCCGGGCCTTCCGGAGCTGCTCGCCCGCGTGGTCGCCGCGGGACGCCTCCGCGCGACGACGGACCCGGAAGCGATCGCGCAGGCGGACGTCGTGTTCGTGAACGTGCAGACGCCGTTCGACGTCGAGGCGTTCGAGCCCCGCTACACCCACCTCGCCGCCGCGCTCGGCGACGTCGGGAAGCGGCTGCGGAAGGGTATGCTCGTCATCGTCGAAAGCACCATCGCGCCGACGACGATGGACCGGCTCGCGCGGCCCACGCTCGAGAAGGCGTCGGGCCTTGTCGCGGGTCGCGACTTCGACCTCGTGCACTGCCCCGAGCGCGTCATGCCGGGGAAGCTCCTCAAGAATCTCACGACGCTCGCGCGCGTCGTGGGCGGCGTCACCCCCGCGGCGGCCGAGCGCGCGTCGCGCATCTACCGCCGCATCGTGTCGGCCGACCTGGACACGACGGACATGCTCACGGCGGAGCTCGTGAAGACCGCCGAGAACACGTACCGCGACGTGCAGATCGCGTTCGCGAACGAGCTCGCCCGCATCGCGGAGACGCTTGGCGCGGACGCGTGGCGCGTGCGCGAGCTCGTGAACAAGGTGCCCGAGAGGCACGTGCATCTCCCCGGCCTCGGCGTCGGCGGGCACTGCATCCCGAAGGACCCGTGGCTCCTCGCGCACGGCACGAAGGGCCGCTATACGCCGGAGCTCATCGTGCGCGCCCGCGCCGTGAACGAGGCCGCGCCGCAGGCCGCGGCCGCGCTCGTCGAGCGCGCCCTCGTCCGCGCGGGCGGGTCGGTCGCGGGGAGCCGTGTCGCGATCCTCGGCGCCTCGTATCTTCCCGATTCCGACGACACGCGCCACGCCCCGACCCTCCCGCTCGCGCGGGCGCTCGCGGCGAAGGGCGCGACGGTCGCGATCCACGATCCGTTCGCGAAGCGGCTCGAGGAATTCCCCGTGGAGGCCGACCTCGAGACGGTCGTGAAGGACGCCGACGTCATCGTCCTCGCGACGGCCCACGCCGCGTACCGCGCGCTCGATTGGGGCCGCCTCGCGAAGCTCGCGCGCACGCGTGTCCTCGTCGACGGCCGAAACACGGTTTCCGCGGAGGCCGCGCGCAAGGCGGGCTTCGCCGTTTCTGCGGTCGGTCGCGGCCTCGAAGGGGGTTCGGCTTGAAGATCGCGAGCGTCGTCGGCGCGCGCCCGCAGTTCATCAAGGAGGCGCCCGTCGGGCGCGAGCTCCGCACGAAGCACGACGTGGTGCTCGTCCACACGGGCCAGCATTACGACCATGCGATGAGCCAGGTCTTCTTCGATGAGCTGGGCATTCCGCGCCCGGACCACAACCTCGGCGTCGGGTCCGGGTCGCACGGCGCCCAGACGGGCGAGATGCTCGCCGGCCTCGAGCGCGTCTTCGTCGCCGAGAAGCCCGACCTTGTCCTCGTCTACGGCGACACGAACTCAACGATCGCGGCGGCGCTTGCGGCCGCGAAGCTGCACATCAAGGTCGCCCACGTCGAGGCGGGGCTGCGCAGCTTCGACCGCGCGATGCCCGAGGAGATCAACCGCATCCTGACGGACCACGCCTCCGACGTGCTCTTCGCGCCGACGGAGACGGCGGTGCGGCTCCTCGCCGCGGAGGGGATCACGAAGAACGTTCATCTCGTCGGCGACGTCATGATCGAGGCGCACCGCGACGCCGCCGAGGCCGCGCGCAAGCGCGACGTCCTCGGATCCCACGGCCTCGCGCCCAAATCCTACCTCCTTGCCACGATCCACCGCCCGTCGAACACGGACGACCCGGCCGCGCTCAAGGAGATCCTCGCGGCCTTCGGCGAGATCGGCGAGACGATCGTCTTCCCGCTCCACCCGCGGACGAAGGCCCGCATCGACCAGTTCGGTCTCGCGATTCCGCGAAACGTGCGGATCGTGCCCCCCGCTGGCTATCTCGAGTTCGTCGCGCTCGAAGCGGGCGCGAAGCGCATCCTGACGGACTCGGGCGGCGTGCAGAAGGAGGCCTACTTCCTGCGGGTGCCGTGCGTGACGCTCCGCGAGAACACGGAGTGGACGGAGACGGTCGAAGACGGCTGGAACGTGCTCGTCGGGAGCGATCGCCGCAGGATCGTCGAGGCCGGGCGCTCGTTCACGCCGGCCAAGCCCCCGAGCGCGCGTTTCGGCGCGGGCGACGCGTCCCGCCGCATCCGGGAGATCCTGGAAGCGGGCGGCTACTGAGCCTTCGCGGCCCGGCGTTTCCGGATCGCGATCGCGACGGCCACGATCGCGCCGATCGCGGCCGCGACGCCCACGAGACCCCATTTGAGCGTCGGCGATTCGACGCTCTCGAACACGTAGGCGGCGAAGAGCGTCCATGCCGCGACCGAGATGATGGCGCTCGCCGCGAGCACCGGCACGAGGATCGCGGGACGGTAACCCGCGGCGCGGCCGATCAGGCTCGCGATGAGGGCGCCGCCTGGAAAGAACGGGATCCAGAGGCTGAGCGCGAGGATGGTGATGCCCGCGGCCTCGGTCCGCTGGGCGAACGCATCGAGCTTGTCCCCAGGCTTCTCGATGAAGCGGTGGATGAACGGGATCTTCAGGGCGCCCCGACCGAGGGCGCAGGCCATCGGGTAGCCGATGAGGAGCACCGCGGCGTCGTGCGCAACGGCGCCAAACGCGGTGAGGAGCGGCGAGAGGCCGCCCGCGAGGCCGACCGACACACTCGTCTCGCGGCCGATGAAGAAGTGGGAGACGGCCTGCACGAGCATGGCGCGCCCGGCGGCCTCGTCCGCCGCCCAGACGATGGCCAGTACGACGAAGAAGGCGAGCGAAAGGGCAAGGCCGGCGAGGAGCGCGTAGCGTTCGACAGGGTCGTGAGGGAGGTACCTCGGGCCGCCGGTCGCCATCGGCCGGCGAAGAGGACGGGTTCTCTTAAACTGCCCGGTCGTGCCATCTTGTCGTCGAAGGCTGGCGCGGCTCCGGCTCGAACCGGTAGCCGTGCGTTTCGAGAACGCGCGCGACGACGTCGGGATCGCGGAGGTCCGGCTCCCGGTAGGCGCAGACAAGGCCGGCTTCCGAATCGAGGCGACGGCCGAGCCAGGCCTCGAACTCGAACCACTCGTCCACACGATCCGAGTCGAAGTAGGTCCGGCTTGCGTCAACGAACAAACGGAGGCCCGATCGCCCCTCCTCCACGGCCGCGTCGATGAGCGTCGAAACGGTCCTCGCCACGTGCTCGACATCGATCGAGCCGTCCCGCTCGAAAGCGGTCTGGTAGAAGCTCACGAGCACGAGCCGGTCCTCGGCGAGGGTCCGCGCTCCGGGCCGAGCCCGATCGAGGAACGCCCAGGCTTCCTCGTCGTCCCGGAAGGCGTGGACGAATACCATGACGTCCCCCGCCGCGATGCCGTCGTCGATGAAGCGTGTGATGGCCCTGAGCAACCCGTCGCCATCCCGATAGACGTTGACCGCGTGCATGTGTGGCCGGACGTCCGATCGCCCCTCGAGGGTGTTCAGCGGCATGAAACGACGATCGATTTCCTCCATTGGTGAGCTTTGCGGCCGCGGTATGTATGGTGCTTATGCGTGAAGCGGGATCGAAGGGCATCATGACGCCGGCCGTGGTGGACGACATCCTGCGCGCCGCCCTTGCGGCCGAGGCCTCTCGGTATGTCGAGAAGGGCCTGACGGTCGTTCTCGACCTCGAGGCGCGCGGAGAAGTGTCCAACCACGATCGCGCGATCCGGAAGGCGCTCGAAACCATCGTCCGCATCGTTCCGGCGCGCGCCGTCCCCGGATCGGCAGTCTGCTTCACCACGCGCGATCGCGCCGGGGGCGACGTCGAGCTTTCGTTCGAGACCCTGGAGCGGTTCGGAACCGGAATCGAGGAGGACGATGCGGAGGCCGCGCTGAAAGGCCCTCACGAAGATCTCCTGCGGGTCGTCATGTTCGCGCTCGAGGTGGCGTGTCGCGGACGGACGACCGCCTCCGTGACGCCGCTCGACGCCGCCGAAGGATCGCGGCGCGTGACGGCGCGGGCGCTCATCCCTTCCCTGTGTCGCGACGGCATCGATCCCACGGGGATCAAGGCGCGACAGGAATCGGTGTGACCGTCCGTTCGGCGATCCGGCCGAAACGCCGGCGACTTCGGCCGCGCGGGCGCGAAACCGAGGCGCCCACGCCGAGCGCGTCGCGACGGCGGCCCTCGAGCCGCGCCTTGCGGTCCGGGCCACACGGGCGAGCAGCCGACGGAGCCCATGCGTAGCGTCGGCATGGGTCGCGGCGCCCTCCCGCCGGAGGATGACGGTGTCGGTTCAAGGTTCGAACGTCGACGGAGGGGACGCCTTCCTCTTTTCCCAACTTTTAAGTGAGCCGGAACTTAACGTGCCCGAAGGTCCCCTCCCCATGCGCGTCGATCTTCCGGGCGTCGTTCTCGTCGGCACCGCGCACGTCTCCGCGAAGAGCGTCGAGGAAGTGAAGCAGGTGCTCGCCGAGGTGCAGCCCGACACCGTCGTCGTGGAGCTCGACCCGCCCCGTTACAAGGCTCTCATGGACAAGCAGGCCTGGGAGGAGACGCCCATGAGCGCGCTTCTCAAGGGGGGTCAGGCGTACTTCGTGCTCGCGCAGACGCTTCTCGCGAGCCACCAGAAGCGGATGTCGAAGGAGGGCGGCGCGGATCCCGGCGCGGAGATGCTCGAGGCCGTCCGATTCGCGGAGGGCTCGAAGAAGGATCTCGTCCTCGCGGACCGCGACATCGGAGTGACGTTCAAGCGGGCCTGGCGGCGCATGGGCGCGCGCGAGAAGGGTCGGATCTCGTGGGAATTCATGAAGGCGTTCTCGGGCGCCGACGAGGTGCTCGACACGGACGAGATCATGGAGGAGGACGCCCTTTCCGCGATGATGGAGGAGCTGGCGCGGATCGCCCCCTCGGTCAAGACGGTCGTCCTCGACGAGCGCGACGCGGTTCTCGCCTCCCGCATCCAGGAGGCCCGCGCGAAGGGCGGGAAGGTCGTGGCGGTGCTCGGCGCGGGTCACGTCGCGGGCGTCGCGAAATACCTCGAGGATCCCCGGACCATCCCCGAGCGAGCGCCCCTCGAGACGGTGCCCCCCAAGGGGTTTCCCCTCGGCGCGGCGATCGGCTTCGCGCTCATCGGCCTCGTGATCGCGGTCTTCGCATGGCAGCTCTATCTCGGCGTCACGACGGGCGACTTCGAGAAGCTCAAGGACATCGCCGTCACGTGGGCGCTCTTCACGGGCGGCGGGGCCGCGCTCGGCGCTCTCGCGGCGCTCGCGCATCCGCTCTCGATCCTCTCCGCGATGGTCGTCGCGCCGCTCAAGCCCCTGAGGCCGACGATCGGCACGGGGCCCATCGTCGGATTCATCGAGGCCTGGCTGCGCAAGCCCACGATCGGGGATTTCCAGGCCGTCCGGCGCGTCGAGAAGCTCGGCGACTTCTATCGCAACCGCGTGCTGCGCGTCCTTCTCGTCGCGGCCTTCACGGGCTTGGGAGCGCAGATCGGCTTCCTCCTCGCGCTCACGTATGTCGTGCCGGCCGGGTTCTTCTGATCACGCGCGCCGCGCGACCCAGGCCGCAACGAGGATCGCGAGCGCCGCGAAACCGACGGGCCCGGCGGGCGTCGCCTTCGGATCCTCGTCCGCGCCGCCTGACCGCGAAGCGGCGCGCGAGGCGCGGCTTTCGAGGGTGAATGCGTCGAGGACTTTGCCGTCGAGGTCGACGGCCTCGACCGTCAGCCGGTCGCCGTCGAAGGCCAGCGAGAGGTAGTGGAACGCCCGCGCGCGCGCCGCCTCCCAAGCGGGCGGGGTCTCGTTGCGGAACTCGTAGAGGGCGCGGCCAGCGCCGCCGCTCACGACATACACGATGCCATCGGGATGGGGTTTCCAATCGAGAAGCGGCTTCGAGCGCTCGTAGAGGTGGTCGTGGCCTTGGAGCACGAGATCGGGTTTGTGCCGCTCGAACACGGGAAGCCAGAGCGCATTCAGGATCGCATTGGGTCCGTGCTTGCCGTCGCTCACCATCGGCCGGTGGAAGAACGGGATGACCCACTTGATGGCGGGGTCCGAGCGGGCGGCGGCGAGCTCGCGCTCGATCCATTCGACTTGCGCGTCGTTTGCCTCGTCCGTGCACTTGGTGTAGCCCGTCTGCATGGGCGTCGCGCCGGGGATCACGCGGCGAACGCACGCGTTCTCCGAGTCGAGCGCGATGAAGCGGGCGGTCCCGAACGTGAACGCGTAGTGGTGTTCGCCGGGAGCGGATGGCATCGGAAGGCGCGCGACGTAGTTCTCGACATCGATCGTCTTGTCGATGTCGTGGTTCCCGATCGCCGCCATGTACGGGACCGTCGAGGCGAGCGGCTCCGTGGTGAGCTGCCAGCCGTCCCAGGCGCCATAGCTCACGTCGCCGAGGTGAAGATGCAGGTCCGGATTCCGCGCGAGCACAGCCTTGACGACTTTGCCCGTGGGGTCGGATTCGTTGTAGCGGGCCCCGACGCCGTTGACGCTCGAACCCGCGACGGTCGTGCGGTCGTAGGCGCTCCCCTGGTCGCCGTACGCGGTCACGACGAAATGATCCGTCCCCGGTATCGGCGGCGTCGTGAAGACGCGGTCCTCCGTCCATCCGTGGAGATCGGACCCGACGCGGTAATGGATGTCGGTCGCGGGAGGAAGGCCCGCAAGGCGCGCGCTCCAGACGATGGACCACTCGCCCTGGAGGCGCGCGGACGTGCCCGTCGCGACCGAGCCATACGCAGTCGTAGGCCCGTACTGCACGACGGGCGCGGGCGAGGGACCCGGCGCGTCGGAGGCCATGAGCCACACGATGCGCGCCGCGGTCGGGTCCGCGTCGAGCGCCACGTGGAGCCCGGACGGCGCGACCGACCAACCCGGGGGAAGTTGCGCAAGCACGCCAGGGGCGAGCGCGAGGAATGCGACCAAGAAGGCGAGGCGCCGCATGCCCTCGTCAGGCGGCGACCCGTCAAGAATCTTGCCCAGACGGGTCAGAGAATCGCGCGCTCGAGAAGCTCGTCCAGGATGAGGGCATGCTCCCCGTCCTCGGCGGCGAGGCGGCGGAGGCGCTCGGCGAGCGCGGGATTCGGGCAATCCGCTGCAGCCTGGAGGTAGAGAAGGACGGCATTGCGCTTCACCTCGGCGAGGCTTCCCAACATTTCACGGAAGCCCGTGTTGGGCGCCCGGGGGCGCTCGTCACGGTGCTCGCGGGCGCCCGGGAGCATGCGGCGCCATTGGATGAGGATGTCCTCCAATTCGTCCTTCTGACGCAGGGCGTCCATGATGATGCCCTGGAGGGTCCGCTCCGCCGGCTCGTCGGGCGCGAGCGCGAGGAGCTTCGGCATCCGCTCGGTCGACACGCGCTCCTTCACGAGGCGCACGGTATGGAGGTTCGCGAGATGGCGACGATACGTTTCGACCTCGCTCGTCTCGGGAAGGGCCATGACCGCCTTTCGGCGGCCATGGCATATCCTTCCTCCTGCGGCCGGACGGCCATGCAGGCGACGCATGCGTCGAGGTCGGCGCACCCGGTCAGACGCGCTCCTCGCGCGAGGGTTTCCGCTCGCCTTCGCCGAGCTTCATGTCGCGCTCGCCGCGCTCCTCGTCGCCGACGTTCCTGGGGACGTTCTTCTCCGTCTCGGGATTCTTCGGCTCGTCCGCCCGGCGGTCCTCGGGCCAGGGGCTCGGCTTCTTGGGTTGCTTCATGCAACGGGCTCGCGCGGCGACACGGATCAAGGATCCGGCCGCATCGTCAGGCGAGCTTGCCCGCCCGGACCGCGCGCGAGGCGGCGGCGACGCCGACGAAGCTCGCAAGGAGCGCGCCGTAGAAACCGGCGCCGAGGGCCGCCGTGGGATCGGCGGCCTTGAGGGGGACGAAGCGGGCGAGGTAGAACGCGACGGCGGCCGCGAAGAGCATGACGGATCCGACCCGGAGGTACATCGCGTTGCCGCGCAGGCTCCAGAGGAAAAGGACGAAGCTCGTCATGACGACGAGCGTGGGCAGCACGACGGGGCCGACGACCTCCTTGAGGGGCATGGACCAGACGTCGCCCGTCCCATCCCAGAGAGCGTGCTCGACGCGCGCGCCCGGGGCGCCCACGAGGGTCCAGGGGAGAAGGAAGGCGACGACGATGCCCGACGTCGCGAGCGTCGCGAGGATCTGGGAGGCGTGGCTTGCGCCCGCGGTCTTGGCCATGGCTAACCCATCCAGACCTTCGACCGCGGGCGCGGCCATGAAGCTTGCCTTTCGAGTCGCCTCAAAGCATCCCGTTGCGCGCGAGGACCGCGACGACCATGAGGACGACCGCGATGACCCCGAGGGCCGTGACGGTCATGCCGGCCTTCATCATGCGCTGCTGGATCGCAACCATCTCCGGGGTCGGAGGCGCGGGCGGCGTCCCGGGCGCCGGCGCGGGGCGGGCCTCGACGAGCGCGATGAGTTTCATGAGCGACGGGCGGGAGACGCCGAAGCCGAGGATGAGCATCACGACACCGATGATCAGCGAGGCGCCGAGCGAGATGTTCCAGAGGCTCCCCTCGTAGGCGATGTTCCCCGCGATCATGTATTGATTGATCACGCCGAACACGACAGTGACCGGCGCGGCGATGGCGAAGAGGTTCGACATGCGCTTGCCGATCGCGAGCGAGGCCGGACCCGCGATCGGGCCGGGCAGCTTCCGCATGGCGCCGCCGACGGCGTGGCCGAAGAACACGAGCCCGCCGACCCAGACGAGCCCGAAGAAGACGTGGATCAAACGGACGAGCAGCTGGACGTAATCCGCCATGGCGGGGGCAGCGACCCTCGGCCGATAAAGCATGCCGGTTGGAGATCACGGAGCATGGCGGTCGCGCGCCGCGAGCGCCGCGTGCAGGTGGGGGGCCTCGGCCTTGAGGTCGTCCTCCATCGCCGCCGCGTAGAGGGCGAGCTCCTTGAGCGCCGTCGGATGGTTGCGCAGGCCCACCATGTTCACGAGGCCGAGGCCGCGGAAGGTCCACACGAACGTGCGGAACTTCGCGAGCGTCTCGAACCACGACGCCATCTCGCGCGCGACCTTGCGGTCCACCCACTTGTGGTAGAGCTCCGCGCCGAGCGCGTTGAAGCGGTCGAGGTCCTCCTGGAACTCGCGGCCCATCTCGGGCGAGGCCGACCCGCGTTCGTACGAAAGCGGCGAGCCGACCTGCGTGCGCACCTCGTGCGGCTCGAGCTGGATCCATTCGTCGTAGAGGACGCTGTACCGGCCCGATTCGCCGTTCGGGCTGCTCTTGCGGTGGCGAACGAGGTCCCAGAAAACGTGGATGATGGCCCGCATCTGCCACGTGAAGACCCAGAGATTGAGGAGCGCCGGCCGGCGGTCGTAGCAGTAGGCGACGACGCCCGCGTCGTCGAGGCCCTCGACCGAGTTCCCCAGGTGCGCGCGAATGGCGGCGACCGCGTCCCGCTCCGTCGGGGGGTTCGCGACCATCTCGACGTGAGCGAGGCCGGAAAGCGCGTCGCGGCGCAACCCCTCGAGCGTCATGCCCGCGCTCCGGAGATACGCGCTCGTGCCGTGCACGACGCCCTGCTCGTGGAACCGCATGAGGATCGCCGAGGCGATCGCGAACGCGTCCTCGTCCCCCGCGCGGCGGGCCCTTCGATGGAGCGTCATCGCATGGCGGAAGTTCAGCGTCCAGGGGAAGCTGATCGTCCCCGAGAGCGCGTCGTCCTCGCAGTCGATCTCGTCGGGCACGAGGTTGCGCAGCCCGCGCGGCGCTCGGCGGATGCGGAGGAGCATCCCGTGCTGCTCGCAGGGCGTCTCGTGGCCTTGCCCGAGGAGGCGGTACACGAGCCCTGCCTGCGCGGGGCGGCCGCCGTTCTGCGCGACCCACGCGGCGTCCGCGTTGAGCGCGGCGGTCTCCTCCGGCGTGCGGACGTCCTCGGGGCCGAGCGCGGCCTTGTGCTTCGCGAACGACGCGCGGGCGCCGTTCACGATGCTCACGTCGTCGGCGCGGGAGGGTCGGCGGACGATGAATCCGACCGGCTTCAGGATGAGGCGCGCGTCCTCGGGGACGGCGCTCGTCTTGCGCGCGGGCGTCGCGGCGGCCTGCATGGGCCGCGGAAAGGGGCCACGCATCAAGAGTCTTTGGCCGCCCGGAGGCGTCAGCCGCCGCGCATGCGCCTGCGAAGCGCCGCCGCCATCTCGGCGGGCGCGTCCTCGGGCAGGCCCCACCCGCGCTTGCCGTCGCGGCGGGCGACGAGCTCGCCGTCGTAGAACGCGGCGATGGAGGGCACGATCTCGAGACCGAAAGCGTCCCAGAGGGGCCCGTCGTCGTCCGAGGCGTCCGCGAACGCGTGGGGGACGTCGGGGTGCTTCTCCGCGTAGGCGGTCGCGATCGGGGCGAATCGGCGGCAGGAGCCGCACCAGTCGGCGACGAAGGTCACGACGACCGGCCCGGCGCGCTTGAGGCGCGCGCCGTCGAAGTCGGCCTCGGTGAGGACGTCCACGGCGTCGCCTATCCGGACCTGCGTCTTAAGGCGTGCGCAAGGCGCGCCAGGGAAAACCGGTTGCGGCGGCGCCGCGCGGCGAGCGCGCCGAAGACCACGGTGGCGACGTCGTCGCGCAGATGCGCGAGGGGCGCGCGCATCGGGTCGTGCCGGTCGCGGTGGAAGACGTAGTGCGTCGGCGTGACGTGGACGTGCACGACGCCGTCGCGCCACTGCGTGAGCCACCGGGCGCCCGTCCTCGGCAGCCCGATCGACCGCCGCCACCGCGGATGCGGCGGGCCGAATTCGGCCCTCGGCACGGCGAGCGGCGCCCCGGGCGGAAGCGCATCGAGCGCGCGCTGCACGTCGGCGTAGCGCATCGTTCTCCCCGTTGCGCGTCATGCGACACGTACCTTTCGGACGCGACGTCCGGTCCCGGACCCGGTCCCGGTCCCGGTCCCGGTCCCGACGCCCGGACCCGGGCCCGATGCCCGGCACCCGGCGCCCGGTCCCGGCACCCGACACCCGGCGCCCGGTCCCGGCGCCCGGTCCCGGCACCCGACGCCCGATGCCCGGCACCCGGTCCCGGCGCCCGGTCCCGGGCCCGATGCCCGGCACCCGGCCCCCGGTCCCCGGTCCCGGCACCCGACGCCCGATGCCCGGCGCCCGGCGCCCGGTCCCCCCTCTTCCTCGCCGCGCGGTTTATGGCGGTCGGGCTTCGTAGCGCCTTCGTGCCCCGCCCGCCGGCCGTAACGCACGCGATGGAGGATTACCTGAAGGCGATCTTCCAGCTGACGGAGGAGAAGGGCGGAACGGTGTCGACGACGGGTCTCGCGGAGCGTCTCGCGGTGGCGCCGGCGAGCGTCACGAACATGCTGAAGAAGCTCGCGGAGCTGGAGCTCGTGCAGCACGAGCCGTACCGCGGCGTGGTGCTGACGTCGGCGGGGCGGAAGATCGCGCTCGAGATCATCCGGCATCACCGGCTCATCGAATTGTACCTCGTGGAGGCCCTCGGGATGGGGTGGGACGAGGTGCACGAGGAGGCGGAGCGCCTGGAGCACGTCATCTCGGAGGCCTTCGAGGATCGCATCTCGGCGGCGCTCAAGGACCCCCGGTTCGATCCGCACGGGGACCCGATCCCGACGAAGGAGCTAGAGTACCGCCCGGGCGGCCTCGTGAGCCTCGCGGACCTCGCGCCGGGCGCGGAGGCGGTGGTGGGCCGCGTGTCGGATCGCGACCCGGGCGTGCTGCGGCGCCTCGCCGATCTTGGGCTCTTTCCGAACACGGGCGTCCGCATGGTGGAGCGCGACGCGGCGACGGGCATCGTGCGGGTGGCGGTCGAGGGCGCGGTGCGGGCCGTCGCGGCCGACCTCGCGCGCGCGGTGCAGGTCGCGCCCCGCCGTTAGACACCCATGGTTTTTAGCCTGCGACGACGTGTCACGATGTGGGAGGCTCCGCCTTGCACCGTCAGGTCACCGTTGCGATCGCTGTCATGACTCTTGTTTCGACCCTTGCCCTCGCCGCTCCGTCGGCCGCCTATTCCTCCGTTCTCGCACCACCTGTCGCGGACGCTCTTCGCGCGGACGGCGCGGGCGCCTTCATTGTCACGTTCGCGCCCGGCGTGGACCGCGAGGCCGCGCTCGCGGATGCAGGGCTCGAAGCCCGGATCGTTTTCGAATCCTTTCCGATCGCGTATGCCGCGGGTCCCGCGGCCGCTTGGCGCGTTCTCGCCTCGACACCGGGTGTCCTCGCCGTGGAGCGCGACGAGCCCTTCGGTTATCACCTTTCGACCGCCACTACCGCGACCCGGGCGCGCGCCGTCCACACGGCGCTCGGCGTCGACGGGACGGGCGTTGGCGTCGCCGTCGTGGATACCGGCGTCGACTGTGGGCATCCCGATCTCCAGGGCCGCTGCGCCCGCAACCTCCGAAACGTCGGCGGGCAAGGGGTATGGGTCGCCGTCGAGAACTCCGACGAGCACAGCGGGCACGGAACGCATGTGGCGGGCATCGTCGGGAGCGAAGGCGTCGCCTCGAGCGGGCGCGTGAAAGGCGTAGCCCCTGGGGCTCGGCTTTACACATACGGTTTGGGCGCCGGCAACAGCATCCTCGGCTCCACGAGCGCTTGGAACCATGTCCTCGCAAACCCGAAGGCGGCAGGCGAGCCCCCCATTCTTGTGGTGACGAACTCGTTCGGCGGCACCGGAAACCCAACCGTTGCCGAGACGACGGCCATCCGCGCGATGGTGAACGCCGGGATGACTGTCGTCTTTTCCGCCAGCAACAACGGTGACGGCGGGGAGGGCACGGACAGCGTGAACCGGCTGTGCAAGATCAAGGCCGGGAACAACGCAAACCTTCCCGGCGTCGTCTGCGTCGCGAACTACGCTGATGGCGGCGTGGGCTCGACGGAGGGCGGCCTCGACACATCGTCGAGCCGCGGTCTCGGCGGCGCGGACATGTCATCGTGGCCGGACGTCGCCGCGCCCGGCAATTGGATCGAGTCCACGCGCTCCCGCACAGCTTTCGTGGCAGGCTCGCCTGTTTATTCAGGAAAGTACGCGGAAACAGATCCCGTGCATTATATGATCACAAGTGGCACGAGCATGGCCGCCCCGCACGTCGCGGGCGTCGTTGCCCTCATGCAGGCGGCGCGCCTTGCGGCCAACGTCGCCCCCCTGTCGCCCGCGACCGTCGAAGCGATGCTGAAAGCGACGGCGTACCCGTTCGCGAACTACGCGCCGTACCCGAACCGCCATGCGGGCCACGGCCTCGTCGATGCGCGGGCGGCCGTCGATGCCGCGCTTGCAGCGCCCCTCACGCCGCGCGACGCCGCGCTCGCGGTCAACACGAACAGCGTATGGGGCGTCGTCTTCAGCGGCCCGACGGCCGGCTCGCTGAACCCGGGCGCCGGGAGCCTTCAGGCGAACGCGATCACGGACCTCGAGGGTCTCGGCAAGCCTGTGCCGTCGACGGACGTCCTCGTTCCGGGGGCGCGGTTCTTGAGCGTGCGCGTGTTCGCGGAGGACGCGGGCGTCACGGCGCTCGGCACCGTGGGCGCCAACGTGACGGTCCGGGCGAAGATCGAATATCTCGGGAGCGGCATCGCCCACGAACCCGCGACGTCCCGCGCGGGCTCGCCGACGGGCACGTGGTTCCAGACCCCGACGCTCGCCTATGCGTACGGCGTCGACGGCGACGTCCGCGTCACGCTCGAACTGGACGTGAACGGCGACGGCGTCGTCGACCCCGCGACGGACGTGACCCACACGTTCGTCTACGATGACGGTCTCCCCTGAGGCCCCACGTGGCGTGGCACACCGTGCCACGCCGCCTTCCGGCCTCCAAACCTTTATGGCTTTACTCCAAGTCAGACGATCGGCCCGGTCGATCCCCATGGCGAAGGAGAAGTACCTCATCATCGGCGACGGCATCGCCGGCGCGACCGCGGCGGAGACGCTCCGGTCCCGCGACGCCGACTCCGAGATCGCCATCATCACGAACGAGGGCGAGCCCCTCTACAACCGCGTGATGATCAAGGACTACGCGAAGGGGGAGAAGGAAGAGGACAAGTGCAAGATCCACGACGTGAAGTGGTACACGGACCGGCGGATCGACCTGCACCTGTACACGACCGTCGCGATGGTGGACGACAAGAACAAGGTCGTCATCTGCGAGGACGGCTCCCGCTTCGACTACACGAAGCTCCTCGTCGCGACGGGGGGCACCCCGCGCAAGTACCCCGTCCCGAACGGGCAGGCCGACGGCGTCTACAATTTCTGGACGTTCGCGGACGCGCGCGCGATCCGCGCCGCGGCCCAGGAGGCGAAGCACGGCGTCGCGATCGGCGCGGGTCTCCTCGGCATCGACCTCGCCGTCATCTTCGCGAAGAACAAGGTGCCCACGAAGTACATCATGCGGGGCAACCGCTGGTGGCGCGAAGGCATCAACAAGGAAGGCTCGGAGATCGTGGAGAAGGCGCTCGCGGACATGGGCGTCGAATGTCTCTTCTTCGAGACGCCGACCGAGTTCCGCGTCGACGACCGCAACCACGTGCGCGGCCTCGTCACGGACAAGGGCAAGGAATACCCCGCCGACATCGTGGGCGTCGCGATCGGCCTCAACATGAACCTGCGCCCCGTCGCGTCCTCGAACGTGAAGACGGGCGAAGGCATCCTCTGCGACCAGTTCCTCCGCACGAGCGTGCCGGACGTCTGGGCCGCGGGCGACATCGCGCAGTACTTCGATCCGCTCCTCAACCGCCTCAACATCAACGGCTCGTGGGCGAGCGCGAAGCGCCAGGGCGAGGTCGCGGCGCTCAACATGCTCCAGGCCTCGACCGGCATCGGCGAGCCCACGCCGTTCGAGTTCGTGGACACCTACACCATCTCGCACTTCAAATTCCCCGTGATGAGCGTCGGGAACATCATGGGCGACGAGTTCACGGAGGCGGTCGTGGGCGAGGGCGCCTACCGCCGCCTCGTGTTCAAGGACAACAAGCTCATCGGCGCCGTGCTCATCGGCGACGCGAAGGCGCTGCCGCACCTCAAGAAGATCGTCATCGGCCGGATCGACTGCACGAACCTGAAGCAGGAGTTCCTCAAGGCCGATTTCGACTTCAAGGGCCTCGCCGCGAGCGTGAAGGTCAACCCGGCTTGACGCGGGCTTGAAACCGAGCGGAGGCCTTGGATCCCCGTGCGCGTCCGGACGCCCTCGAAGCCCGCCCTCGCGCTCGTGGCCGCCTCGCTCCTCAACCTCGCCGTCGTCTACGTCGTCGTCAGCGGCCGCCCCGGTTTTTTCGAGCTGCTTTTCGTGTGGGCCGGCATCCTCTCCGCGCTTGAGGCCTGGGGCGCGGGTCGTCTCCTCGAGTCGCGCGCGAGCTTCGTCCCGACGCTCGCCGTCGTCCTCGGCGTCCTGCAGCCGCTCGTCTTCGTCGCGGCGAGGGCCGGCGACGCCGCCGTCGCGCTCTCCGCCGCCGTCGCCGTCGCTTCCGTGCTCCCGTCGTGGGCGGCGAAGGCGGGCTTCGCCTGGCGGCCGTGACCGGCAGCCCCAAGAGCGGACGGGACGCTCCCGCCGCGTGAACTTCGCGCCGCGCCTGCACGCGCTCCTCGCCCGGGCGCCGGTCCACGGGCCCGACGCCGCGCGGGAGGCGCTCGCGTTTCCAGGCTTGGCGTTCGCGTACGAGGCCGGGGAGACGCTCGCGGATGGCGCGCCCCGCATCGTCCGCGTCGAGGCCTCGTCGCCCCGCGGCGCCGTCGCGGACGTCGTGCTCGGCGCCTACGCGGGGATGCGCGACCGGTGGGCCTTCCGCCGGCTCGTCGGCGACGCCCTCGCGCGCGGCCGCGGCGACAAGGCGCTCGCGGAGCGGTGGGCGCGGCCCGGCGAAGACGCCGCGACCGCGGACCTCGAAGCCGAGGTGTCGACGTGGATGCGCGAGCGCGTCGCGTTCAGGACGCTCGTCGTCGACAGCCCGGAGATGCGCCGGCAGCTCGCCGCGCGCGCGACGCGCACGCTCGCGCTCGCCCGGGTGCGACCGTCGCCCGTCTGGCGCGGCCTGGCCTCGGGCGCGAAGGCCGTGCGCGAGAGCGGGCTCTGGGAGACGCATCACGTCGCCTCCGGGATCGCGCTCGTCGAGGCGGACCTCCTCGTCCTGAAGGATGGCCTCTGAGACCTGCCCCGTACGGATCGGAAGCGAGAGGTCGGGTTCATCGGAGTGATACTGTCATGAAGGCCCCGACTCTTGCAGGGGGCCATGCCGAAGCTCGGACTCGTCGCCATGGCGGGCCTCATCGCTTTCTCGAACGTGATCGGCGTCGCGGCCGGTTCGAACGAGGACGGGATCACGATCCCCTATCCGAGGGCGGGTCAAGTGCACGTCGTGGGTCCCCACACCTGGGCTTGGGGCGACGAAATCCTCGAACTCGAAGATGCGTGGGGCGTCCGCCGTGAAGTCGTGGCCTTGGATCTGAGCCACCTGCCCCCGGCCTTCGTTTCGCTCCACCACGCCGTCTCGGTGGCCACGGTCGTCCAGACGGATAACCAAAATTCGAGGGACATATCCCACTTCCGCGACCGACGCGCCACCGACGTCGAAGGACTCGCCTACGTGCGACACGGTCACATCACGCTGGGCCTCATGGGGAAGACGATCGCCCCCGGGGACATCGTCTCGACCACGCCGGGCCACGAATGGAACGGCCGTTACGTGGCCGTTGGATGGGAGGACGTCGAGGGGAAACGCCTCTTCCGCGTCGAGGTTGAACACGAGCTTTGGGGGGTTACGTCCCGTCACACGTTCTGGTACGATGGTGAGCATCCCGTGCCTTCGCGCGGTCTCTGGTTCGGCCAATATCTCCGGCTTCTCACCTCGGTCGGCGGGGACCCCGACGCCCCGCGACTCGCCCCGAAGAATCCTGCCCAACCCTTCCCCGCCGTCCACGTGGACGCGACGTGGGTCCCCCTGACGCGCGACGGCCCCGCTGAGCCGATGCGTGCGGGTTTCACGTTGCAAGAGGCCGTCGCCGCCTTCCGGGCGACGTTCGCGACGTGGATGGAGGCAAACCCCGAAGCCTACCTCGTCAAGGCGACCTACGACGTTGAGGACCCGGTGTTCGCCCGCGAATTCATGGAGCCGACCCGAACGGGCCATGATACCGTCTTTTCCTGGTCGCTCGTCTACGCCGTCGGCCACGAAGGGCGAAGCGCCTTGATCCACAAGGCGGCCGCCCCCGGCGCGCTGCCCTTCGTCGTCTGGAAGGGGACCGCCTCCTACGGCCTCCCCATGAGGCCGTTCTCGTATTACGAAGGAAAAATGGTCGCCTGCGCCGAGCACGCGGATCGCGCGGCTCTCGCCGCCGCCGAAGGCCGGGAAGCCGACGTTCGGACGGGAACGTTCGAACTCACACCCTACCGACACGTATGCTCCGTGAACCACGCCACCAAAGAAGGCGACGTGAGCTACGCGCCGACCCCGTCCGGCATCGCCGACACGTGGCACGTCCATGGAGCGTCGGTCCATCCACTCTCGGGTCGTGTCGAGTGGCGAAGCGCCGGAACCGGTTCGTCGGAATATCGCTTCGTCACAGAAGAAGACGGTCAGAACTCCAACCCCTGCGACGACCTCCGCGACAACGACGGCGACGGTCGCATCGACATCGTGGACGGCGGATGCTGGGAGAGCGGGAGCGAAAGCCCCGATCCCGAATGCTGGGACGGCTACAACAACGATGGCGACATCTACCCGGACTGGCCCCTCGACCCCGACTGCGAAAGCCTGTGGGACCCAGACGAGAGCAGCTGACGCGACGGGCGGGCTGAAGCCTTCGCCAGACGGCGTGCGAGTCGTGGCCGCCCGCGCCTGGCCTCCGTGTTCAGGGTTTGTGCCGGCGAGCGGGGCCGCGTTGACGCCCGGGCTCGATCGGCTCGTCGCCGAAGAGCTCCTTCAAGCGGGCGCTGAGCGGAGGGGCCTCCGCGCGCGACCACGGGTCGTCGCGGTGCATGACGCCGCGCGCCCGCTCGAGCGACTTCGCCTTGATGAGTTCACGCTCGCGCCGCTCGCGAAGCGCCTTCTCCTCCTCGCGCTTCGCGGCGCGCGATTCCGCGGCGGCTTTGCGCGGATCGCGCGTCGCGACGGTCGCGGGCGGCGCGGCGCCCGGGGCGCGCCGGGGGGCGTCCGGGGCGTAGGACGGCGTCGTGACGCCCGCGAGCTCGCGCTCGCGGCGCTCGCGCAGGCGCTTCGCCTCCTCCTCCTTCTCGCGGCGCTCCTCGGGGGTGAGCCGGCGACGTGGCTCGGGCACGGGCCTCCCAAGGGCGCGCCCCGGATTTAACCCTGAAGCGAACGTTGATCCCGCCGCCCCCCTCTCGAGAGGCGTGGGTCTCGTCCTTTCGACCCGGTCGGTCGCGCCGCTCGACGCCAAGGGCGCGGCGCTCCTCGGCGAGGCCGCCGACGCGGGCGCGACGCTCGCGGCGCGCCTCGGCGCCCCGGGCGGGCCCGACCCGGCGGTCGCGGGTCGCGGCGCGCGGTTCGTCTACCGCCGATGGGTGCTGGAATCGCTCCTTGTCCTGGGAGCGCGCGGCCCGATGGGCTTCAACGACCTGCGCCGCGCGCTCGGCGGACTCGCGGGCGAGAGCCTCGCATCGAAGCTCGACGACCTCGCGCTCCACGGCCTCCTCGAGCGCGAGCGTCTCCCGGGGCCCGCGCGGCGCGTGCGTCTCGGCCTCACGCCGCGCGGCGAGCGCCTCGCGTGCGCGACGTACGCGCTCGTGATCGCGAAATCCGAGCATGCGCGTCTCCTCGCGGGCGCGTCGAGCGCGGTTCGCGCCCCCGCGCCCGTCGCCGGCCTCGGATCCGCGCGCGCCCTGCGTCGTTTCGTCGCCTGCACCGCCCGATTCGCCCGCGAACACGGGGCGCGCGCCCCGCCCGCAGGGCTCGAGGACGGGCTCGCGACGGCGCGGCGGTTCGCAAAGACGTGCGTGCGTCGATGGCACGGGGAGACGCTCGCCGCTCTCGCCTTCGCGGGACCGTTGCGCTTCACCGGGATCCGCGCGCGCTTGGGCGCCGGCGACGAGGCGCTCACGCGCGCGCTCTCGGAACTTTCGCGCCTGCGCGCCGTCGAGCGGACGGGGGGCGCCTACGCCATCACCGCCGAGGGCCGGTTCGACGTGGCGATGGGGCTCCCGATCCCGCTCCTCGCGTCGCTCCACGCAGCCTGACTTCCTGCCTTATCCGTCCCCGCGACGATGCAGGGGCATGCACGACGCCTCCCCCCGCGCGACGCCGACCGCCCTCATCGTCGCGGCTTTCGCGGCGGTGGTCGTGTTCCTCGGCGTGAATTTCGTGGCGGTCCGCGTGAGCAACCGCGAGCTCGCCCCCTTCTGGGGCGCGGCGCTTCGGTTTTTCATCGCGGGGGCGATCCTTCTTGCCCTCGTCCGCCTCCGGCGCGTGCCGCTCCCCTCGGGCTCCGGGCTCCGGGCGGCCGGCTGGTTCGGCCTCCTCTCCTTCGGCGCGTCGTACGCCTTCCTTTACTACGCCCTCCTCGCGGCGCCCGCAGGCGTCGCGTCCGTCGCGTTCGCGACGATGCCGCTCCTTACTCTCGTCATCGCGGCGGCCTTCGGGCTCGAGCGTCTCACGGGCCGCGGCGTCGCGGGCGGCCTCCTCGCGGTCGCTGGGATCGCCCTCGTCTTCCGCGAGCAGCTCACGACGGAGGTGCCGCTCGCGTCGCTCCTCGCCGTGCTCGCGGGGGCGGCCGCGGGGGCCCTCGCCACCGTGCTCCTCAAGCGCGCGCCGCGCATGCATCCGCTCGCCGCCAACGCGGTCGCGATGCCCATCGGCGCCGTCTCGCTCCTCGCGCTCTCGCTCGTCGCGCGCGAGCCGATCGTGTTCCCCGCGCTGCCCTTGACGTGGGGCGTCCTCGCGTGGCTCGTCACGTCCTCGATCATTGGCTTCGGGCTGCTCGTCTGGATCCTCGCCCGCTGGTCCGCGTCCGCGGTGAGCTACACGGCCGTGCTCATGCCGCTCGTGACCGTGACCGTCGCCGCGGCGCTCACGGGCGAGCCGCTCACCCCGGCGCTCGCGCTCGGGGGCGCGGTGACGCTCGCCGGCGTGTGGCTGGGGGCGCTTTCCAGGCCCCGCCCGGCACCCGCCGCCGCGGCGCCCGCGCCGGGCGGGCGAGCCTGACACGTGCTAACGCGATTCCAGCGAGATTCCGCGTTCGGAAGCCTGTAATGGCTGAGCCTTTTTATACTGGACCGCTTTTGTCCCATTTGGAGAGCTGCATGATCCGCGTCTCGCGCCTCACGGACTACGGCCTGATGCTGCTGGTCCACATCGCCGCCCACCCCGGGCGCCCGATGCACACGGCGCGCGACCTCGCGAGCGAGACCGAGCTTCCGCTGCCCACCGTGAGCAAGCTCCTCAAGGCCCTCGCGCGCGCCGGCATCCTGACCTCGCACCGCGGCGTCGCGGGCGGTTACGGCCTCGCCCGCGCGGCGCGCGAAACGACCGTCGCGGACATCGTGACGGCGCTCGACGGCCCGATCGCGCTCACGCTCTGCACGGAAGGCGCCGGCCGCTGCGACTTCGAGGATGCGTGCCCCGCGCACAGCAAGTGGCAGGCGTTGAACGACGCCATCCGCGGCGCGTTCGAATCCGTCACGCTCGCCGACATGGCCGCCCCGAGCGGCCCGCGCTTCGTGGCGCTCGGCGGTCTCGCCGCGCACCCGATCGCCGCCTCTCCCGAACCCCGGAGGACCCGCCCATGACGTCCAACGAGACCATCCAGGAGCTCGCCGAGCGCGAGTACAAGTACGGCTTCGTCACCGACCTCGAGGCCGACGCCGTCCCGAAGGGGCTGAACGAGGACGTCATCCGCACCATCTCGGCGAAGAAGAACGAGCCCGCGTGGCTCCTCGAATGGCGCCTCAAGGCGTACCGCCACTGGCTCACGATGAAGGAGCCGACGTGGCACAACGTCCACTATCCCCCCATCGACTACCAGGACATCGTCTACTATTCGGCGCCGAAGACGCAGACGAAGGACGGCCCGAAGTCGCTCGACGAGGTGGACCCGAAGGTCCTCGAGATGTACAACAAGCTCGGCATCCCGCTCAAGGAGCAGGAGCGCCTCCAGGGCATTGCCGTCGACGCCGTCGTCGACTCCGTGTCCGTTACGACGACGTACCAGAAGGAGCTCGCGAAGCACGGCATCATCTTCTGCTCGTTCTCCGAAGCGGTCCAGAATCACCCGGAGCTCGTCAAGAAGTGGCTCGGCACCGTGGTGCCCTACTCGGACAACTTCTTCGCGGCCCTCAACTCCGCCGTGTTCAGCGACGGATCGTTCTGCTACATCCCGAAGGGCGTCCGCTGCCCGCTCGAGCTCTCCACGTATTTCCGCATCAACGCCGCGGACACGGGGCAGTTCGAGCGCACGCTCATCGTCGCCGAGGAAGGCGCCTACGTGAGCTACCTCGAAGGCTGCACCGCGCCCATCCGCGACAAGAACCAGCTCCACGCGGCCGTGGTCGAGCTCGTTACGCTCGACGACGCCCAGATCAAGTACTCCACCGTCCAGAACTGGTACCCCGGCGACAAGGACGGCAAGGGCGGCATCTACAACTTCGTGACGAAGCGCGGCAAGTGCATCGGCAAGCGCTCGAAGATCTCCTGGACGCAGGTCGAGACGGGTTCCGCGATCACGTGGAAGTACCCGAGCTGCATCCTCCAGGGCGACGACTCGGTCGGCGAATTCTACTCGGTCGCCGTCACGAACAACCGCCAGCAGGCGGACACCGGCACGAAGATGATCCACATCGGGAAGAACACCCGCTCGACGATCGTCTCCAAGGGCATCTCCGCGGGCTTCGGCCAGAACACCTACCGCGGGATGGTCCGCATCATGAAGAACGCCGAGGGCGCGCGCAACTACAGCCAATGCGACTCGCTCCTCATCGGCGACAAGTGCGGCGCCCACACGTTCCCGTTCATCGAGGTCAAGAATTCGACGGCGCAGCTCGAGCACGAAGCGACCACGTCGAAGATCGGCGAGGACCAGATCTTCTACTGCAAGTCGCGCGGCCTCTCCGCCGAGGACGCGACGTCGATGATCGTGAACGGCTTCTGCAAGGAGGTCTTCCGCGAGCTTCCCATGGAGTTCGCGATCGAGGCCCAGAAGCTCCTGAGCGTCAGCCTCGAAGGCAGCGTCGGCTGAGCGGATGTGACTTTCATGACCATGCTCGAGATCAGGAATCTGCATGCGAAGATCGGCGACAAGCGCATCCTGCGCGGCGTCAACCTCACGGTGAACCCGGGCGAGGTCCACGCCATCATGGGCCCGAACGGCTCCGGCAAGAGCACGCTCGCGGGCGTGCTCGCCGGTCGCGAGGCCTACGAGGTCACGGAGGGCGAGGTCCTCTACGAGGGCCGCAACCTCCTGGACATGGACCCCGAGGAACGCGCCCAGGCGGGCCTCTTCCTCGCCTTCCAGTATCCCGTCGAGATTCCCGGCGTGCAGAACACGTACTTCCTCAAGAGCGCCCTGAACGCAATCCGCAAGTCGCGCGGCGAAAGCGAGCTGCACACGCTCGAGTTCCACAAGCTCGCGCAGGAGAAGCTCAAGCTCGTGGAGATGGACCCGTCGCTCCTCACACGCGCGGTCAACGACGGATTCTCGGGCGGCGAGAAGAAGCGCAACGAGATCTTCCAGATGGCCGTGCTCGATCCGAAGCTCGCGATCCTCGACGAGACGGACTCGGGCCTCGACATCGACGCGCTGCGCGTCGTCGCAAGCGGCGTCAACAAGCTCCGCGACGAAAAGCGCGCGATGATCGTCGTGACGCACTATCAGCGTCTCCTCAATTACATCGTGCCCGACCACGTGCACGTCCTCGTGGAAGGCCGCATCGCGAAATCCGGCGGAAAGCAGCTCGCCCTCGACCTCGAGGCGAAAGGGTACGCCTGGCTCGAAGCTGAGGCCAAGGCCGCCCGGTGATCGCCATGTCGCAGGCCGTCACGAAGACCGACTTCTGGGCCGAGCGCTTCCGCGCGCTCGAGGCCGCGCTTCCCGGCGCGAAGGTCGCCTGGGTCGCGAAGCTCCGCCAGGCCGCCCTCGCCCGATTCCTCGCGAAGGGCTTTCCCACCACCAAGGTCGAGGCGTGGAAGTACACGGACGTCTCCGCGGTCGCGAAGACGGCGTGGACGCCGGCGGGCCCCGCGCGCGCCGACCACGGAGCGCTCGCGCCGTACCTGTTCCCGGGCGCCGACGAGGGCGCGCGCATCGTCCTCGTGGACGGCCGCCACGCGCCCACCCTTTCCGACGTCTCGCGGCTTCCCGCGGGCGTCACCGTCGAGTCGCTCTCCTCGGTCCTCGCGAAGGACCCGAAGTCGCTCGAGGGCCTTCTCGGCTCCGAGCCGGTCGACGAGGACGACGCTTTCGAAGCGCTCAACACGGCGTTCTTCGCCGACGGCGTCGTGGTCCGCGTCGCGCGCGGCGCCGTCGCCGAGCGGCCCATCCACGTCGTCCACTACCAGACGGGCGCGGAGCGCGCATTCGTCGCCTCGCGGGTGTTCGTCGTCGCCGAGGCTTCGAGCCAGGCGAGCGTCGTCGAGACGCACGCAGGCCCCGCGGGCGCGTACCTCTCGACCGCGGTCACCGAGATCCTTGCCCGCGAGAACGCGGTCGTGGAGCATCTTCGCGTGCAGCGCGAATCGGACGCCGCGACGCACGTCGCGCGCACCGCGGTCCGCCAGGGCCGCTCGAGCACGGTCACGACGAACTCCGTCTCGATCGGCGCATCGCTCGCGCGGCACAATCTCGTGAACGTCCTCGACGGCGAAGGCGCGTACGCGGAGCTGGACGGCCTCTTCCTCGTCACGGGTCGGCAGCACGTCGACAACCATACACTCATCGACCACGCGAAGCCCCACTGCGGAAGCCGCGAGTTCTACAAGGGCGTCGCGACCGGCCACGCGCGCGGCGTCTTCCTCGGGCGCATCATCGTGCGGCCGGACGCCCAGAAGACCGACGCGAAGCAGACCAACAAGAACCTGATCCTGTCGAAAGACGCGCTCATTGACTCGACGCCCCAGCTCGAGATCTATGCGGACGACGTCAAGTGCACGCACGGGTCCACGACGGGGCAGATCAGCGCCGATGCGCTGTTCTACCTCCGCGCCCGCGGCATCCCGGAGGGCGAGGCGCGCGCGATCCTCGTTCGCGCGTTCGCGGGCGACGTGCTCGCGCGCATCAAGCACCCGGCGGTCCGCGAGCGCGTCGAGGCGCTCGTCGCGGGCTGGCTCGACCGCGAGGCGCGCGAAGCCTGATCGACGTTTGCGGGCCGGACCCGTCCCGAGCGGCGTCCCCTGGGGCCCTTCGGCCCCGGCCCGATTCGCGTAGCGCTTTCGTGTCGGTCGGCGGAACGCGGCTCAAGGATCCGCCTCCGGGCCCCTTCCTCCGACCGTTGCCCCGCCCCCCTTCCCC
>DATLGO010000099.1 GCA_035540375.1 Candidatus Thermoplasmatota archaeon | reverse complement strand
CGACGACCTTGGCGCGATCGCCCCGGGGCGCGTGACCCTCCTCGAATCCTGGGGCGCGCCGCACGCGGTCGAGGCGCTCGTGTGGAATCTCCTCGCGGGCACCGTCGCGGCGGGCAGGAACGCGGTCGTCGTGGACGGCGGCAACCGGATGAACGTCTACAGCTTCGCGCGCGCCGCCGAGGCGCGCGGGATCGACCCCGCGCACGCGCTCGCGAGCGTCCGCGTCGCGCGCGGCTTCACCGCCTACCAGTTCCAGACCCTCGTCGAGGACCACCTGCCCCGCGCGCGCGACCCGAACTGCGGCCTCGTCGCGGCGCTCTCGTTCCCCGACATGTACCTCGACGAGGACCTCCCGCCCGCGGAGGGGCGCGTCCTCGCGCGGCGCGCCTTCGAGGCCCTCCGCCGCGAGGCGGAGTCCCGCCGCGCGCCCGCGATCGTGAGCGTGCACGGCCTCCCCGCGACGCGCGCCGCGCCGACGCTCCGCGCGATCCTCACCGACCTCGCGGACGAGATCGTGGGCGTCGCGCCCATGGGCGCGAACCTGCGCGTCACGCTCCCGCGCCGCGGCGTCACCGCGCTCGCGACGGCGCCGGGCGCGCGGCAGCGCACGCTCGCCGCGTACGGCGTCGCGCGCGACGCGGCCGGCGAAGAGGGCCCCACGATGCACAAGGTGCGCCCGCAGAGCTGGATGCTCGGGTGGACCCGGGAAGGCGGGAGGCCTGCGGCTTGACGGCCGAGGCGCGGTGGGGGGGCCCCGGAGCGCGGGAGACGATGGCCACGTCCCTCGACCTCTGGTCGGACGAGGAGGACAACTGAGTGGGCCGAACCGAACCGACGTTCACAGCGAACACTCCGTGGCATGAGTTTCACACCGAGGCCTCGCCTGCGGGCGAGGCCTCGGCTCATGCCACTGCGTGCCAAAGGAGGGGCGCTGCGCGCGCCCCTCCTCTGGACTCCACCCCCAGCGGCAGGGGGCGCTCCGCCCCCCTGCACCCCCCGGACGCAAGATCCTCGGCCGGCGCCCGCATCACGATCGAGTCCCGACGTCACACGGAGGAAGACTAATGGGCCGGACCGAACCGACGTTCCGCCTCGTGCTCGACTCGGTCGAGCACGAGTGGCGCGACTACCGCCGCGGCCTCACCGCGGAGGAGCAGCGCGCCTTCGACGCGCTCTTCCAGAAGGCGCGCGCGCACGCCTCCGCGTCCTCGAACGTGGCGCGCATCAACCCGCTCGAGGCCGTGCTCGTGAGCATCCTGCTCGAGCACGAGAAGGAGATCGCGCGGTTGCGGAGGGCGCTCGCGCGGGGGGAGACTCAACCCATTTAGATTATCAGAATTCGGTAAGTTTAAACCCATACGATATGATGGGGCTGCATGTTAGTCCGCTCGATTGGACTGGCTCTTGTTATCGCTTCATTGGTAACCCCTTGGGCATCGGGACAATTCCCTGGCGATGGGGGGGGGCCCTGAAATCACACGGGAAATGTCCGTCGTCGTCTATGGGAAGGATCTAGAAGAGCCGCTGGAATGCCAGCGTATTGGTGCACACAGCCCGAATCATCATCGGGAAATCTGTTCCCGCATATTGCCTCCCAAATTCGTTGCGACCTACGATGGCGCGGGGGAGATTGTCAAGATAAACGTGGTTCCCCAGACGTCAAGCAGCGGAGCGGGGGGGACTGGTTGGGCCGAGTGTGTACGCTACATTCCTCCGCCGGGTAGTCCCCCACCCTATCCGCATCCCTATACTTGTCATGCCCCGTGTACTTCGACAGGAGATAGCGAGATCACAGCGACCCCGCCTTGTGACGGTACGTGGTACCTAGCCACTTACGTCTACATCTTGATATGTAACCCGACTTGTGCAGCTGGGGATGATCGCTTCCTTACTTCAGGCGTGATTCATGCATCCTGCAACCCGCCAGGTGGGGACTGCGACTACGAGTACTACGCGGGCTATGCGCGAGGTATAAAAAGGACAGGAACCGGATGCGCGGAGGCATCTGGGGGCTACGGCTGGACTCTCGAAGTCGCGGGCGCAAATACACCAGATAACTGCGTGAGCTTGCAACGAGGAATTTGGGGAGCAGGCATGGAATGGTCGGCGGTGACCGAACCCGATACACCAGATCCCCCAAGCGTCGACGAGCTCTGCTCTGATCTTTGGGACCTCATTCGAAGCGGTTTTCCGCCGCAGCGCTCGGCTCTCAACCCAATCGAATCATGCATGGGTTGAGACCATGAAGCATGACTTACACCGCCAACGATGGATAGGGATTGTCACCGGTTTCATGCTCATCTCGGGCTGCGTAGCAGGGCCTCATTCAACAAGCGATTCCAAAACGGGCGACTCGGAACCCGATTTCATCCGGTGGCTGATCATCGATCAGCTTGGCGGATCGGCGAACATCAGTTTCCAACATCTTGATCCGTGGAGTGGCCCCTTGAACCGGACCAGGGATACTACGAACATCGTGCTCCCCGGCTTCGAACGTCGAGGACCTCACTTAGCGATCGAGTTTCGGAACGATTCGCGCATCCTCTTGACGAACGGATCGCGAGGGGTGGTCACGTTCGACTCCAGTTTTTCCGTCCGATTCACCGCGACCGAGAATCAAACGTGGGCCATCATCGGCCATGACTGGTTTGCGCCGCCCTGTCGCGTGGCCGTTATGGGCCCGGGGGACCAAGGGAACGTGAGCACGGAATCAGGGACCTACTTCCTGCGGCTCTCGGCGAATGAGTCCGCGCGCGTCGACATCAGCCCTCAAACGCCCGGAGATGAAAAATGTCCGCGCCTGTTATTGGAGTTCAAGGACGAGGGGCGATGGAAGATCAGTCGAGCTAAGGGGAATGAAAAATGATCAATAAGAAAGGGCAAAAGAGTCAAGCAAACCACCGCCCATCATATGCCATGATCGTCCGCCTCATCATCGTGGGGCTCGCGCTCGTCCTCACCCTCCCCCTCGCGCCGGCGGCGCCCGCGCCCGCGGAGGCGCCGCGCTCCGGGTTCCTGACGCTCACCGCGGCGACGATGATCGACGGCGAGCACGTCGAGTGCCGCGCGCCCCCCACCGCGCGGGCGCGCGAGGTGTGCGCGCGGCTCGAGCCGCCGCGCCTCGCCGTGACGTACGGTCCCGACGGCGAGGTCGTCGGCATCGAGACGGTGCCGCGCCCGGGCGAGGGGCGGGCGCGGACGGTGTTCCGCGCGCCGGAGGCGTGACGGCAGGCTAGGCGCCCGGGAACCAGCCGCGGTACGTGGACGGGTCCGCGATGCGCAGGAGCACGACGAACCGGTCCCGGTCCCTGCGGACGACCGTGTAGAGCATCCACCAGCCGTGCGGGAGGCTCTCGACGTGCACGTTGTCGGGCGCGAATCGCGCGAGGATCGGCGTCGGGACGCCCGCGCCGACGAGCCACGACCGCGCGAGGCAGTCCGCGCGCAGGGTCGTGCGCCTCAGCGCGACGCGTTCCGCGACGGCGAGCGACGCGGCATCGCCCCCGCTCCGAAGGCCTTCGAGGTCGGCGCGCGCCTCGCGGGTGACGACCACGTCCTTCGCGGTGAGCGTCAAGGCCGGTCTCCCCGCAGGATCGCGTCCAGGATAAGCCCTCGGGCCTCCGGGATCCAGACGAAGCCGTTCGTCGCCTCCGCGACGCTTCCGTCGCCGTCAAGCTCCGCGAGCGCGGAGTCGAGGCCCGCGTTCGTCGTCACGTAACCCCACGTGGCGAGCTCGAGAAGGATGCCCTCGCGCGCGAGGGGCTCGCGCGCCTCGCGCAGGACGAGGCGTGCAAGCTCGAGCGTGGCTCGCGCGTGGACCGCGCCCGGACGGACAGGGATCTTGACGGGTCCCTTCGAACGCGGAGGAAGCATCATCCTCGATAGCACGTGCGTGCTGAAGTAAGCTCCGGTGGACGACCCTTTTGGGTTTTCGAGCGCAACCCCCCGGGCGCCCTCCCCGCGCGACCGCCGCGACCCCAACCCTTATGACTCCGCGACGCCACCCTGACCGCATGGAGTCCAGGTTCCGCGCTCGTGAGGGACATCCTCGTCCGTAGCGACGGCCCGGCTCCGCTTTTCAGAGGTTCCAGCATGGACGCCTGTGAGGGTCTTCCTCGTTAGAGAAAGCCAGGTCTCGAGAACGACGTTCGACGGCAGGGTCGCGATCCTCGGGTGCGGCGCGATGGGCGCCGCGCTCGCAAACGGCCTCCTCGACGCGGGCCTCGTGCGCGCGGACGCGGTCGCGGTCGCGAACCGCACGCCGGCGCGCGCGGAGCAGTTTGCGCGCCTCACGGGCGCGCGCTTCGCGGAGGACTGGGCCGACGCGGCGCGCGGCGCGAGCGTGGTCGTGGTCGCGGTGAAGCCCGCGGGCGTCGCGGGCGTGCTCGCGGCGCTCGAGGGACGCCTCGCCGGGGGCGCGGTCGTCATCTCCGTCGCGGCGGGCGTCCGCCTCGAAACGCTCGAGGCGGCGCTCGGCGGCGAGACGCCCGTCGTGCGCGCGATGCCGAACGCGCCCGCGAGCGTGGGCGAGGCCGCGACGTGCCTCGCGCGGGGCGCGCGGGCGACGGACGCGCACGTCGCGCTCGCCCGCGGCCTCTTCGCGCCGCTCGGGTACGTGCTCGAGGTGGACGAGTCGCAGATGGACGCCGTGACGGGCCTCGCGGGGTCCGGCCCCGCGTTCGTCGCGGCGTTCGTGGAGGCGCTCGCGGACGGCGGCGTGAAGGCGGGCCTCGCGCGCGACCAGGCGCGGGCGCTCGCCCTGCAGACGCTCCTCGGCACGGCGCGCCTCCTCGTGGAGCGCGGCGGCCACCCGGCGGAGCTGAAGGACCGGGTCGCCTCGCCCGCGGGCACCACGATGGCGGGCCTGCACATGCTCGAGAAGGGCGGCTTCCGCGCGACCGTCATGGACGCGGTGGAGGCGGCCGCCAAGCGCAGCGCGGAGCTGGGGGCGCGGAAAGGCTGAAATAGCGGTCAAGTCGCCTTTCGCGCCTTCCTATGGTCCCCATGGCGCTTGGCGGTCCCGTGCGCACCCTCGCCCTCGCGACGCTCGTCGCGCTCATCGCGGGCGTCCCCGCCGGCCTCGCCCAGGCCGGCCTGGTCGTGACCGTCGAGGACGGCGACCTCGTCCTCGCGCCCGGCGAGTCGCGGCACCTCCGCGTCTTCGTGGCGAATCCGGGGCCGGCGGCGACGAGCGTGGACCTCAAGGCCATCGCGCCCGCGGGTTTCGGGGTCGAGGTCGTCCCGTCCTCGGGCACGATTCCCGCGGGCGCGACGCGCGCCTTCACGCTGCGCGTGACCGCGCCGCGCGTCCACGAGCCGACGGGCCCCGCGACGATCGCGATCGAGGCGCGACGCGCGGGCGCCGACGAGATCCTCGCGGGCGCGGCGCTCGAGGCGACGGTGGTGGCGCTGATCCCGAGCCTCTCGCGCGACGAGATCGGTCTTTCGGCGGTCGAAAATTACCCCTTCGACGTGCGATTCCACAACCCGTCCGCCCATGCGATCGAGGCGACGCTCACGCTCCTCGCGACGAGCGACCTCCCCGCGGACGCATGGGCCGCCCGAAGCGACGCGCACGCCCGAACGGTCCGCGTGGAGCCGGGCGGCACGTTCGAGACGCGGATCGCCGTCGAGCTCGCGCGCGAGGCGCCCCGCCAGGGACGCATCGACGTCGTGCTCGGGGCGCGCCCGGTGTCGAGCCTGCCGTCGCCGCCCGACGGGCCCCTTTTCGGCGAGGCGCGGTTCGTCGTCAACGTCTACACGCGCGAAGGACCCGAGAGGGATTCGCCCGCCTACGCGTGGCCCGGTGGCCCCACCCCGCCCGAGCGCGACTGGAACGCCTTCTCGATCGACGCGACGGCCCCCCTTCTTCCCGCGCCGGGAGGCCGAGCGCCGTTCCGCCTCCAGATCCACAACCCCGGTTGGTTTCCGCAATCGGGCATGGTCGAGGCGCGACCGCGCGATGCGGGCTGGAGCGTGGAGCCTTCCCGCTTCTCGTTCGCGTTCAACGGGAGCGGGGCCGCGGTATTCTCCGGCAACGTCACCGGTCCCCCGAGCGTCGGCGCGAAGACCGTCATCGACTTCGTGGCCCGCGACGCGCTCACGGGACGCGAGCTCGCGCGCTGGTGGAGCGGCGCCCGCGTGAGCGAGAACGACCCTGCGCTCGTGGTCGGGGCCAACCAGTGGCGCGAGCGGGCGGACCTCCCGTACGGCTCCTACGACGTCGCGTTCTTCGTGGGGAACGCGGGCGACGCCCGCGCCCTCGTCGACCTTTCCGCCGTCGCGCTCGGCGAAGGCCGCCTCGCGACGCGCGTCGATCCGCCCCTGCTCCTCCTCGAGCCGGGGGACCACCGCACGGCCACGCTCACCATCACGACCGACGGCAGGCCGCCCGCGCGTTTCCAGGGGTTCGACGCGCTCGTGCTCGTCGCGCGCGATCGCGCGACGGGCGTCGAATCCGTCGCGGACCGGCAGTACTTCTGGCCCTCGGACCCCGCCCGCATCCACGAGGACCGCGCGGGGGACGGCGCCCTCTCCTGGATCGTCTCCGCCGTCGTCGCGTTCGTCGCGGCGCTCCTCGCGCTCGTCGCCGCCGCGCGCTCCGAGGCCGCGCGATGGGCGCTCCTCGCCCCTTTCGCCGGGCTCTACACGAGGCTCGCGCGCGACGACGTGACGGGCCACAAGCTGCGCGCCGCGCTTCTCGAGGCGATCAAGGCGACGCCCGGCGTCACGTTCACGGAGCTGCGCGCCCGATTCCGCGCCGCATCCGGCACGCTCGTGCACCATCTCCGGACGCTCGAGCGGCACCGGCTCGTCACCAGTCGCCGCGACGGGGCCTTGCGGCGGTTCTTCGTCGCCGGAACGTCGCCCGCGGTCCTCGCCGCGACGACCCCTTCGCCCGCGCAGGGACGCATCCTCGCCATGCTCGCGGAGGGGCCTCTTTCCCAGCGGGAGATCGCGGAGCGCCTCGGGATCACGAAGCAGGGCGCGAACCATCACGTCAAGACGCTCGCGCGCCGGGGCCTCATCGCCGTCCGCGAGGACGGGCGATGGACCGTCGCGGTCCCCGCCGACTCCCCCGCCGCGCGTCCTGGCGACGGAATGCCTTAAGAGGCCTCGGAGGCACTTCGCCCGCTGGGAGAGCATGGCCCTGACGTCGCACACCCGGGCCGCGCTCCTCGCCGTCCTTCTCGTCGCCGTCCCGTTCGCGGGATGCGTGGGCGGGTCGGACCGGCCGGAGCCCGGCGCAAACCTCGATCCGACCGCGAACGAATCCGAGTTCGACACGACGACGCCCGATGGTCGCGACATCTCGGCCTTCGACGAGACGAACCGCACGGAGAAGGGCTCGGGCGGCATGTCGCACGACCACGACTACTGGGCCGGGCGCAGCCGCATCGACATCCTGTCCGACGAATACTGGTTCATCCCCTTCCCGCTCCTCCCGCCGGGCGCCCCGCCCGGGACCGCGATCGCCGATCTTCAGCCGGCGCCTCCGAACCTCGTGTTCGAAGGCACGTCGCAGCTCGAGATCGTGGTGAAGGACATCCGGATCACGCCGCTCGACCCCGGGCCCCATCCGCTCGCGCACTTCCGTCTCAAGTACCTCACGCCGCTCGACGCGCCCGGCGGCTTCCACGAGGGCGGGAAGCTCGAGCCCGGCAAGCCGCTCGTCATCGACGTGAAGCCGCACGAGGCCGACACGCCGCACGCGGTCGCGAGCCAATGGCTCTTCCGCGTGTTCACGGAGGAGCCCGCTTCGGTTTACTTCAACATCACCATCACGGCCGTCCGCGGCCACAACGTCGTCGCGTGGCCGCCGCACCCGGACCTCTACGCCGAGAAGAACGAGCGTGTCGTGTTCGACAAGGACACGGAGACCCGCGCTTTCGGCACGACGCAGTTCTTGATCACGGGCGACGACGCGAGCTGGAACCGCCCCGAGCGCGTCATCACCTACGGCTCGAAGAAGCTCCTCATCGAAGTCGAGGTGAAGTCCATCGAGGCCCCGATGACTCCCGTGAAGCTCTTCCTCGACTACCACAACGCTTCCGAGCAGCCGCGCATCGCGAGCTTCGACCCCACGATGAACCGGATCGACGACCCGAACGGCAACCTGAAGACCTACCGCTTCGAGATTCCCGTCACGGACTTCGCGATGGACTCGCCCTACGCGCCCGAGAGCCGATGGGGCTTCCGGATGCTCGCGGAATTCGCGGACGTCCCCGACCCGCTCCATCTCGGGCTCCAAGGCTGCATGGGCTGCTTCCCGTACACGATCAAGTACCACCTGAGGATCACGGCGTTCGGCGAAAGCCACAGCACGGTCGAGTGAGCCTCACTCGGGCATGGGCTTCCAGCGCGGATACAGGTCGTGGGGGACGCGCAGCGCGTCGAGCGCCTTCCCCGCGACGTAGGCCACCATGTCGTCGATGGACTTCGGCTTCGTGTAGAACGCGGGCATCGCGGGCACGATCGTCGCGCCCGCCTCCGAAAGCGTCGTCATGTTCCGCAGGTGGATCGTCGAGAGCGGCGTCTCGCGCACGACAAGCGCGAGCGGTCGGCGCTCCTTCAGGCACACGTCCCCCGTGCGCGCGATGAGATCGTCTGCGATGCCGTTCGCGATGAGCCCGACGGTCTTCATCGAGCACGGCGCCACGATCATGCCCGCGAAGTCGTGCGAGCCCGAGGCGATGGGCGCGAAGAAGTCGTCGATCGCGTGGACCGCGTGCGCGAGGCGCCGGAGGTCCGCGGGGTCGCGGCCGGTTTCGTAGCGGAGGATGCGCTCCGCGGTAGGCGTCGTCACGAGGTGCACGCGGAAGTCGGTCTTCGCGAGCGTCTCGAGGACCTTGATCCCGTAGGGCGCGCCCGAGGCGCCCGACATGGCGACCACGATCTCGCGGGGCACGAGCGGGGACGGTCGGTCGCGGCACAAATAGGTTCTTGTGAAGCGGCCCGCCTCGCGGGGGCGTGGACGACCGCGAGATCCTCACCCCGGCGAAGGGGCTCCTGACGCGCGCCGAGCATCCCGGCCCCCAGGCCCGCGCGGTGCCCCGCCTCGCCCTCCTCGCGTGGGGAGAGCGCCTCTTCGAGGCCGCGCGCGCGAGGCTCGCGGACGTCGAGACGGTCGGCTTCGCGGCCGAGCGCCCGGTGCTCGTCGGCCGCGCGGACGGCGTCGAGGTCGCCCTCGCGCACCCGGGCCTCGGCGCGCCCGCGACCGCGCTCGTCGCCGAGAAGCTCGTTGCCGCCGGGGCGCGGCACGTCGTGGGCATCGGCTTCGCGGGCGGCCTCGGCGGCGTCGCGCGCGGCGACGTCGTCGTCCTCGAGCGCTCGGCGCGCGACGAGGGAACCTCGTGGCACTACGGCGCGACGGGCGATTTCGCGGAGGCGTCCCCCGACGCCGCGAAGGCGCTGCTTGCGGCGATTCCCCGCGCGCGACCCGGGGCGGCGTGGACGACGGACGCGCCCTACCGGGAGACGGTCGGAGCGCTCGCGCGCTTCCGCCGGCTCGGCTGCGTCGCGGTCGAGATGGAATCGGCCGCGCTCTTCGCGGTCGCGCGCTTCCGCGGCTTCGAGGCGGGCGCCGCCGTGATCGTCGCGGACACGTTCGACGGCGACACGTGGTCGCCCGCGCCGCCGGGCTCCCTCGACGAGACCGTCGCGCGGGTCGCGGACGGGGCGATCGCGGCGCTCGTGCGACGGGACTGACCGTCGGGGCGCGGCGGCGCCCCGACGACCGTCTCCGGGTGACTCGATCAGCTTAACCGAAGTCGAAGTCGAGCTTCAGCGCGTCGATGAGCTCCTTGTAGCGGTTGCGGATCGTGACCTCGGTGACGCCCGAGGCCTCGCTCACGTCCTTCTGCGTGCGCGGCTCGCCCGCAAGGACGCTCGCGATGTAGATCGCACCCGCGGCGACCGATTTGGGATCCTTGCCGCTCACGACCTCGGCCTCGACGGCGCGCTGGACGAGCTCCATCGCGCGCATCTCCGAAACGTTCCCGAGCCTGAGTCGGCTCGCGAATCGGGGGATGAACGAGGCCGGCGAGACGGGCTTGAGGTTGAGGGAAAGCTCGGCCGCGACGACCTTGTAGACGCGTCCGATCTCGCGCTTCTTCGTGCGGCTCACTTCCGCGACCTCCTCGAGGCTTCGCGGAACGCCATTGTCGCGCATGGCCGCGTAGATGGAGGCGGCGGCGACCGAGTCGATGCTGCGGCCGCGGATGAGGTTCTTGACGGCGGCTTCGCGGTAGATGACCGCGGCGCCCTCCATGACGCTCTTCGGAACGTCGAGGGCCGAGCCCATGCGTTTGATCTCGGCGAGGGCCTGCGCGAGGTTGCGCTCGGCGCCGCGCTTGAAGCGGGCGCGGCGGTCCCACTTCTGGAGGCGCCGGATCCTGCCCATGTCGGAGCCCGAGATGGCCTTGCCGTGCGCGTCCGTTCGGCCCCACATGACGGTCCCGAGGCCGAGGTCGTGCTGCATGACGGTGAGCGGCGCGCCCACGCGCTCCTTGTCGCGGCGCTGGTCCGCGTCGAACGCCCTCCATTCGGCCCCCGCGTCGATCATGTTCTCCTCGACGACGATGCCGCACTGCGCGCAGTGCACCTCGCCCCGAGCGTGGTCGTGGACGAGCCGACCCGCCCCGCACTCCGGGCAGGCCGCCATGTCGATGCTCGCTTCCCTGTCCGCCCCGTTCGACGTTTCCGCCATGCGCGTCAACCCCTGACCGGTTTCCTCCTGGAAACCGCGAGCGTAGCTCACGGGGAGGGTGCTTGAACGCGCGGGGTTTGCCGCAGTGTCGCAGTGTCGGCGCGCGCCGGTCCGGTTGGACCGGACATCGATGACAACCTTCTTCCCGCGCTCCTGCCATTCCCGCCCGATGGCCGACGGCCAGGACTACCTCATCCGCACGCGCCGAACGTGGCCCCTCTGGGTCCTCCCCTCCCTCGGCCTGCTGCTCGTCGTGCTGCTCGTCACGATGGCCCTCGGTTGGATCCCGTTCCTCTTCACCGACAACCTCGACCTCTGGGCCATGGCCGTGACGGCCGTCCTCGTCATCCTGTTCATCCTGGAGATGCTCCTCCTCGTCCGTCGCCGCCCCGAGCCCGTCGCCGAAGCGATGTCGCCCGAGGAGGCGCAGGCTGCCGCGCACGCGGCCTACGCGCCCCCCGCGCGGATGTCCGACATCGAGCTCCAGGCCACGGGCGATGCGTGGAACGGGCTTCGCGTCCTCGAGGCGAGCCTGCCGCCGAAGACCCTGACGCCCGGCGGCGTGTACACCAAGACGTACGTGCAGGTCGGCAAGGACCTCGCCCTCCGGGTCGAGGATCTCGTCGCGTACGCCGAGGATTAGGCCGTCGTCGCGGCCGGCGCGCGCGAGCGCGCGAAGCGGCGTTCGAGCGTCCAGAAGAGTCCGAGCGCGTCGGCGGCGTTGCGGAGGAAGTCGAGGGCCCGCGCGGCTTCGGCGGGCGTCGCCTGCGACCCCCTCCCGGCGGCCCAACGGACGACGTCGAAGGCGGCCTCGATCGCGCGCGGCGTGTCGAAATCGTCGTCCATCGCCTCGACGAAGCGTCCGCGGGCGTCGTCCACCGCGGCGTTCGGCGCGGGCGCGCCTGAGGCGCGCGCCGCAAGCGCGTCGATGGCGCGTCGCGCTTCCGCGAGGCGCCCCTCCCACGGCTTGATGGCTGCCGCGTCGAAATCGAACGGCGCACGGTACTGGGTCGAGAGCAGGTAGGCCCTGACGGCTTCGGGATCCCGGCCCGCGAGCGCCTCCCGAAGCGTCACGAAGTTGTTCTTGCTCTTCGACATCTTCGCGCCCGTCACGGTCACGAAGCCGTTGTGGAGCCAGTGACGCGAGAACTCCTTCCCGGTCCATGCCCGCCCGACCGCGGCTTCGCTCTCGTGGTGCGGAAAGACGAGGTCGAGACCGCCTCCATGGAGGTCGAGCGTGGGCCCGAGGTGCCCGATCGCCATCGCGGTGCATTCGATGTGCCACCCCGGGCGACCGCGTCCCCACGGCGAGTCCCAGGCGATGCCCCAGTCCTCGCGGCTTTTCCAGAGGGCGAAATCGGCCGGATGCCGCCGCTCGCCCGCCTCCTTCGCGCCGGCGACGACGAGATCGTCGAGGCTCGCGCCCGCGAGCGATCCGAACGTGGGATCCTTCGACGTGTCGTAGTAGACATCGCAGGCGCCGTCGCGGCATTCGACCTTGTAGGCGAGGCCCCGGTCGAGAAGCTCCTTCACGATCTCGATGATGCGCTCGGTGTTCTGGGAGACGCGCGGATAATGCGTCGCGCGCACGATGCGGAGCGCGTCCATCTCCTCGAAGAAGACGCGGATGTACCGATCGGCGTAGGCCAGCGGCGGTTCTCCGTTCGCAAGCGCCCGCTTGGAGATGTTCTCCTCGATGTCCGTGAAGTTCTGGACGTGCTCGACGTCGTACCCTTTCGCGAGGAGCCAGCGTTTCACCACGTCGAACGCGACGTAGCTGCGTGCATGGCCGACGTGGCTTCGGTCGTACACGCTCGGACCGCAGACGTACATGCGCGCCTTGCCGGCCTCGAGCGTCTCGAAAGGCCGGCGGGAGCGCGTCCGCGTGTCGTGGACGTGGAGCACGCGCTTCATGACGGGAGGGCCGTCAAAAAGCTTGTCTCCATCCCTTCGGCGGATTCCGTCGCTCATCCCTTCTCCATGGCCCCGAAGAGGACAACGCCGTCGGGCGCCGGGGGAGCGAGCCCTCGGCCCCGGATCATGTACGTGGCCGTGAAGCCGGGACCGAAGCCCCGCGCCTCGAGAAGCTTGCGGGCGTACGGGTGGGCCAGGTCGAACCCGGTCTCGACGGGTCCCTCGGCGCGGGCGAGGCACGCGTCGAGAAGGCGCGACGCGACGCCTTCGCCTCCTTCTCCCGAGACGACGAGGGGCCCCACCTCGCCCCCCGACGGCGATCGCTTGAGGATGGCGTAGCCTTCGAGCCGGCCGTCGCGTCCGCGCGCCGCGAACGTCGTTCCGGGGTGGTCCGCGCGGAGCGCGGCGAGCATGCGCCCCCGGTCGGCGCCGAACGCCGCCCGGTCGAGCGCGAGGGCCTCCCGGACGTCGGAGAGGGGCGCGATGCCCGCGGGAAAGGCCGGCGCGGCGGCGTCCTCGCGGGACCAGCTCGCGACGTCACGAAGCCGGTCGAAGCCGAGGCGCGCGTAGAGCGCGACGGCCTTGGGAACGCTGTAGAGCCCCACCGTCGCGACGCCCGCCGCCTCGAGCGCGCGGACCGCGTCGGCGACGAGCGCCTCGCCGAGACCGCGGCCCCGCGCCTCGGGCGCGACGACGACGTTGCCGATCCAGGCGGCGTCGCCGTGGACGGTGTGCGTCAGCAACCCGAGCGGCGCGCCCGCCGATTCCGCGACACGACCGCCGCCGAGCGCGAGGAGCCGACGCAGCTCACCCGCGTCGAAGGACCACCCCTCGGACCGCAGCAGCTCGACGGCCCACGGAACGTCGGCCGCTTCGAGCGGTCGGTATCTCATGCGACTCCGTATTCGCGGCGCGCCTGCGGCTCGTCGCAGTCGTGGTGGCCGAACGTGACGAACTTCGGGTCGCTGCGCTGGAGCTTGAGTTGGCAAGGACCGTACTCGTCGTCCTCCGCGCCGTACCAATATCGGCAATCCTTGCAGCGCAGCTCGCCCGGCATCGCGCGCGAAGCGGCGCGAAGCCGCAAGAATCCTTGGGCGAACTCACTTCGCCTTGAGGAAGACGGGCGCTTTGTCCTGGTGCTCCTCGCCGAGGAGGAGCAGGATCGCGCTCTTCGCCTGCTCGGGCGAGATGGTGTGGTAGCGGCGCTCGAGGCGGTGGACCGCGTCGAGCGCGTCGACGACCTCGCGCGGGAGGGCCTGGCGGGCCTGGTAGAGCGCCTCCTCCTCGGGGGAGC